>JALZUL010000286.1 GCA_023301665.1 Ascidiaceihabitans sp. | reverse complement strand
CCCACACGGTTTCAACGTTGGCCCATTCATGGAGCCCCAACATCAAGACTGCCAAAACTACGAGTGCGACGGTCATCAATGGCCAAAGAGCCAATGCAGCACGTTCTGCAAACATCCCCAGCCACGTCAGCCGTACTGGCCAACGCAAGCTTTTCAAACCGCGTTGAGCACCATGATTGGAGAGATTTGACGCCATTTACACTACCCCAGCCCTGATCAGCGCAAAATCACGCCTAGAGCCATTCTGGGATGGTATCGCGATTTATCATTTCTTCAAGGGTTGGCCGTCGGCGGATAACCGCAAATTGATCACCGTGCACCAAAACCTCAGGAATCAGAGGGCGGCTGTTGTATTCGCTTGCCATAACGGCACCGTAAGCACCTGCACTGCGAAATGCGATCAACTCACCGGCTTTCAAGGGCGGCATCGCGCGATGTTTGGCAAAGGTATCACCAGATTCGCAAACTGGACCAACGATATCATATTGGGTCATTTCGATCCCAGCGACGGGTTCGACGACAGGCACGATATCATGATGTGCTTCGTACATTGCAGGGCGGATCAAATCATTCATTGCGCCGTCAATGATCAAGAATTCGCGGTCTTCGCCTTCTTTCACATAGATCACTTCGCTCACCATTAGGCCCGCGTTGCCCGCAATCAAACGACCTGGCTCAATCTCGATCTCGCAACCAAGATGTCCAAGCTTGCGTTTGACCATTTCACCGTAATCTCGTGGCAATGGCGGTGCCGTGTTGGAACGCTCATAAGGAATGCCCAAGCCGCCACCCAGATCAAGGCGCTTGATGTTATGGCCCTGTGCGCGCAGATCTTCGGTAAGTTCCGCAACCTTTTCATAAGCAAGCTCAAACGGTGTCAAGTCGGTCAATTGGCTGCCGATGTGAACGTCGATACCAACGACTTCGAGCCCCTTTAAGGACGCCGCCATCGCATAAACTTCGCGTGCACGTGAAATTGGGATACCGAACTTGTTCTCGGATTTACCCGTTGCGATCTTGGCATGGGTTTTTGCATCTACATCCGGATTGACGCGAATTGTGATCGGGGCAGTGACGCCCAATTCAAGCGCAACCTTGTTGAGCACCTGCATTTCTGGCTCAGATTCGACGTTGAACTGGCGAATGCCGCCTGTCAGAGCAAGACGAATTTCATCAGCGGTTTTACCAACGCCAGAGAACACAATCCGCTCACCCGGAACGCCTGCGGCTTTCGCACGCATGTACTCACCACCTGAAACCACATCCATACCAGCCCCAGCGTCGCCCAATGTCTTAAGGATCGCTTGGTTGCTGGCTGCTTTCATCGCATAGCAAACCAGATGGTCCATGCCCTCAAGCGCATCATCGAACAATTTGAAATGACGCAGCAATGTGGCAGTGGAATACACATAAAATGGCGTGCCCACGGCGGCGGCAATCTCGGCCACCGGAACATCTTCGGCGTACAGAGCGCCGTTTTTATACAAGAAATGATCCATGCTTTCGCATTAGCCACGAAACGCGGCCCAATTCAATGGCAAGCCGCTTAAGTTACAGGTCGCGTGCGCAAAAAGAGATAAAGTGGCAGGCCACAGCTGACACCGATGCAAAGTGTAGCTGGTATCGCGACCAACGCGATCCAGTTGCGGCGCACCGCGACCTCGGCAATGATCCAGACCGTCAGGGCGACAAATGCAATTGTGAGATCCCAAACCAAACCGCTTGAGGCGGCATTGACGTGCCATGCATCCACCATCCCCATCAGATCAAAGCCATTGGCTTTAAACCACGTCAAGAAATAGTACATCGGATGGACGGCACCCCAAATCGCGAGCGCCAAATAAATCATACGTAAAGGTGACATTTAACTACCGTAAACAACGCCAAATCGGGCTTCACCCGAAACCCGCACACCCGTTGGTTTGGTTTGGGTTTCCTTTGCAGAACTCGTGCCATTGGAACCCGTGTGCTTTGACGAACCGGCACAGCCAGCAAGCCCTACACATAAAGCAATCAAAAATATCTTTTTCAAAACTATATCCTGTCCTTGATTAGCTTAGAGTTGACGCGATCCGCCTTTAAAACAGCCCTATGTTTATAGCCACAGGACCGCTTTTCGCGCCAACGCTTACGTTCGTATTCACACCGCTGCTGCCAACAGAAAGTCCCGCATTTAACGAGGGCGTAATTGGCTCACCGTCAGCCCCGCATGCCGCGAGCACAACAAGCCCTATGAAAGCCAAAGCACGGATCATTTCAGTACATCCTTCCAGCGTTGCACCTGAATGCGCACTTGCGCAGGTGCTGTTCCGCCATAAGACATACGCGAATTGACCGAGTTTTGCACGCCCAACACATCAAATACCTCAGCAGTGATCGCAGCGTGCTCTGATTGCATATCCTCAAGCGTGAGGTCAGGTAGATCACACCCCTTGCTTTCCGCCATGCCAACCAATGCGCCCGTGACGTGATGTGCATCACGGAATGGCATGCCCAACACGCGGACCAGCCAGTCAGCCAAATCCGTTGCGGTGCTAAAGCCAGTCGCTGCGGCAGCGGCCAAACTTTCGCGATTGGCGGTCATATCTTTGACCATCCCTTCCATCGCGGCCATTGCGAGCATCCATGAATCCGCAGCATCAAAGACCTGTTCTTTGTCTTCTTGCATGTCTTTGGAATAGGTTAGCGGTAGCCCCTTCATCACCATCATCAGGCCAGTGTTGGCCCCGTAAATGCGCCCCACTTTGGCACGGATCAATTCAGCCGCATCGGGATTTTTCTTTTGCGGCATGATGGATGAACCAGTGGAAAAGCGATCCGACAACGCCACAAAGCGGAATTGCGCAGACGACCAAATCACCAGCTCCTCGGCAAAGCGTGAAAGGTGCATTGCGCTGATGCTTGCCACGCTTAGGAATTCGAGCGCGAAATCACGATCAGACACCGCATCCAGTGAATTGGCAGAAGGGCGATCAAAACCCAAAGCTTCGGCTGTCATGTGACGATCAATCGGGAAAGACGTGCCCGCCAGAGCTGCAGCACCCAATGGGGATTCGTTCATCCGCTTGCGCGCATCGCGCACACGGGACAAATCGCGGCCAAACATTTCAACATAGGCCATCATATGGTGGCCCCATGTTACAGGTTGCGCCACTTGCAAGTGGGTAAAGCCCGGCATGACCCAATCAGCGCCAGCCTCGGCCTGAGACAACAGTGCGTTGATCAAGGCCAACAACCCTGCTTCGGCGGCGTCAAACTGGTCGCGAACCTATAATTTAAAGTCGGTTGCCACTTGGTCGTTGCGCGAACGCCCGGTGTGCAAGCGCCCTGCTGGCTCGCCAATAATTTCTTTCAGACGGCTTTCCACGTTCATGTGGATGTCTTCCAAAGCGGTTGAGAACTGAAATGTCCCGCCTTCAATTTCTGACAAGACCGTGAGGAGGCCTTCCCGAATGGCTTCAGCATCGGTATCTGTCAGGATGCCTGTTGCTGCTAACATTGCGGCATGGGCGCGCGAGCCTGCGATATCTTGGGCTGCCATGCGCTGGTCAAAGCCGATGGATGCATTAATTGCTTCCATAATCGCGTCTGGACCAGCGGCAAAGCGGCCGCCCCACATGGTGTTACTGGTTTTGTCTGTCATCGTCTGACCCTTCGGAGGGAAAATGAAACGTTATATTGCTGCGATCATGTATACCGCCATCGCCTTTGGTGCCACCCCCAGCTTTGCGGATACCTCTGCGGCCGCGGCATTGCGCACAGGTGATATGAAGAAACTTGTGTTTCACTCCACCCCTGAAGCCGTATCAAAAGCAGCCTTTCAGGTCTCACCTGACGGTGAAGAGAAAACATTGGAAGCCTATCAAGGCAAGCATGTCTTGGTTAACTTTTGGGCCACGTGGTGTGCCCCATGCCGCAAAGAAATGCCAATGCTGTCTGAATTGCAGGCAGAGTTGGGCGGCGATGACTTTGAGGTTGTAACAATCGCAACCGGTCGCAATTCTCCGGCTGGCATCGCGAAGTTTTTCCACGACGTCAAAATTGATAATCTGCCCACCTATCAAGACCCACGCCAAGCACTTGCCAGCCAAATGGGTGTCTTTGGGCTGCCGATCAGCGTCATTTTGGACCCCGAAGGCAATGAAGTAGCGCGCCTTCGCGGGGATGCCGACTGGTCTTCTGACAGCGCAAAAGCGATCATCGCTGAGCTGACTGGTAAATAGTTGGACAGTGCCTGAGCAACTCAATCGGTTGCTCAGGAATCGCCTTTAAGCGACGTGATTCATTATAGCAGCTTCGGATCCAGACAGATTGCGTCTTGCGTGGCCACCGTAGCTATGCGGATCAGTTTCTAGGCCCGGCAGGTGGCTTAAAAGACGTAAGCAGTCTTGAGCATCTAAAGCTGAAAGCGCTGCATTGGCGGGATGGAAGCTTTCGGTTTCGACTCCATTGGCCCACAAAATCTGATGATCAGACAAAAGCATGTGGATGTAGGTTACTTCCGGCACTGTCACATCAACCGATATCGTTTTCCCGTTGATAAGATCCTTTGCAGCAACCAAAATCTCTGGCGTATTGAACAAAGCCACAGCTTCGGGGCCTTGAATCAGCATCCGGTGGTTCGGTGAAACCAACAATTCCTCGTCAGGGCGTTCAATTCCCAAAGCTCCCGCACGAATGCGGATGGGCCGCAGATGAGGCATTGCAAACATGCGCGCGCCAGTCATGCGACGCGCACCTTTCCACATGATTTCTTGCGCACCATTGTCTTTGGTTTGAACCAAATCGCCTTCGCGCAGGTCTTCAACCAATTTCAAGCCGTCAGGCGTGCGAATACGCGTGCCCGGGGTAAAACAAATCACCCCACCCTGCTCGTTTTCATTTGGTCCACCAACAACTCGATCTAGGTTTTGATGCACAACCCAAAGATCCGCGCCTTTTGGTGGAATTTCGTCCAAGAACATCAATAAAGGTTGGGCCCCTCGGCCGACCCCAATCAAGGTAATCGTGTAACTTTGTGCGCCATCGGTCACCACAAAGCTGCTGTCCACCAGCGGATTTTCATCGGTGTAATCATGAGAAACCAAAGGTTTCTGATCAACCGCCGCACCAACCAAACAGTGCACCATTCGTGCCGCGCGTTTGCGTAAATTTTCAGAACCGTTCGAACGATCCAGCCGCAATACATCCGACGGGCCATCAACACGGATGGCGTCCCCTCTCCAAGACCACGCAGCACCCACATCAATGGTATGCAATGGCGCAGCCTCAAGACCATCTATTTCTGTTTGCGACCAGGAAATTACGAACGTGCCTCGAAAGCCCGTTTTCATAGCCTGCTTGCCTGCCTCATGTTCCAGCCCTTTTTGGGCTTTTATTAATCAATCGTTAACAAAACAGATTCGCGCTGGGAAGTTCAAATTTGTGTCACTTCCCAAAGTGTTGCCTTTAGAACTTAAAGTTAAGGCGCGCAGAGCCTACTAATTGACCACCTGCCTGCCCCTCGAACTCTTCCCCAAGCCAAGTCACACCCAAGAATGTCCCCTTGCCCTCGTCACGTTGCCATTGAACCCCAACCCGCACACGTTCGCGTATCTCGCTTGCTGCGGGGCCGCGGGTATCAGGCAAGAAGGTTGAGCTCTCGACATAGGTTAAGTCAGCGCCGATTACGGTACTGAACCCCGTCCACCCTTGTGAAATTGAGCGATACCGGTGACCAGAAACAGGGTCGCGCACCAAAAGCTCACCACGGCCAAACGCACCAAAGGTCAGATCAACACCCACTCGCATTAACGTTTCAACACCCGCGCGCGCCTCAATGAATGGGCGTACATGTGCATTATCTTTGACATCAAACGAGCGTCCAAGCTCTAGCACAAACGTAGGCTCAATGGAGTTGTCAATTTGGTTGGCCAAAACAGATCGGCTCGGCGGTTCGACACCAATGGCATCGTGTAGAGCGGTTTGAAAACCAGAGAGCCCCGTATCAGGCCCAACCAAAACCAGATCAGCGCCGATCGACACTTCAGTCTTTTTGGCAAGGTAGTGCGTGTGCACCCCAACGGACAAAGAGCTCGCGTAGCGTCTATCGTCCCTGTTAAACTGGGTCAGATCTTCTGGTGAAATAATTTCAGCGCCTAAACGCAACTCGATCAACTCACCGAATTTTGATGGCAAAACCCCTGTCCACTCCGGGCCCCAGATACGCGAGGATGCGTAAGATCCCGTGCGCCAACGGTCTTGGCCGCCATTGATGACATCATTGTTGAGCAAACGCCCATACCCGATACGCACACGTTCGGTGGCACTCGCTGATGTGATGGAAAGCAGGGATGCTAAAAGGGTTGCCAGAACGTAACGGTACATGAGTAAGCCTAGTCTAAAGTGCCCCCCCGAGCGTGACCTTCTTAAGGCGATACGCGAAATTTTCGACAGTCAAAAACAAAATTTTGTTTTATTTTGCAATACTGTGGCAAGAAGGCATGAGCCGTTGCGGCCACTCCATAAATCCCTTAGCCCTTTTAAAGGTCACTTATCCCGCGAAAAGACATTGTCGGGGTCTTTTAGAAACTCACTTTGTTACACAGGGAAACCAATGGGAAACGCACCAGACAGCTCAGAAAAAACGCACTATATTTGCCAAACATATGTTGAGAAAAACGGTGCCTTGGTTGTCGAAAAGCAATTTCAATATACCACTGCAAACGAGGCACAAGGGCGCGCCGAACGAGAGGCGCGGTTAGACAGCTGTGTGGGCGCTGACGCCTACATGATTGTCGAAGACCAAAGCTCTGACGAAGTGAGCGCCCCGACGTTTCTGGTTCGGCTCGGATCGGTGCCTGAATTCGATGACTTCTAAGGTGTCTTTTAAGGAACCGCTCGCTTTGGGCTAACGAAGGCGTTCTTCGGTTTGCGCATCAAACATCAGTGCGCGGTGTGGCTCAAATGTAAGGCCGACTTTGTCACCTTGTTTGCTGCGCACATCGCCACGTTCTTCTATGATCAAACGTGTCCCATCGTGCGCGCGCAGATAGGCGTAAGAGACCCCGCCTAGCGCTTCTGTCAACTCGACAGTGAGACGATCGCCTTGGATGATCTGTAAGTGCTCTGGACGCACGCCCATGGTAACAGCGGTTGTACCTTGCGCAAATGGAACAGGGGACGGCATTGCTGTTTCAAAGGCTGGGTGGCTCACATTCGCAACGTCGACGCTACACTCCAAAAAATTCATCGAGGGTGAACCAATGAAACCCGCTACAAATTTGTTGTCCGGATCACGGTATAGATCAAGTGGCGCGCCGACCTGTTCAACACGTCCAGCCCGCAAAACAACAATTTTGTCTGCCATTGTCATCGCTTCGACCTGATCATGTGTCACGTAGATCATCGTTGCGCCGATTTCATTATGAAGGCGGGCAATTTCAACTCGCATTTCAACGCGCAGTTCTGCGTCTAGGTTCGACAACGGTTCGTCAAACAAGAAAACCTCAGGCCCACGCACAATAGCACGTCCGATCGCAACCCGTTGACGTTGTCCGCCTGAAAGCGCTTTGGGTTTGCGTTTCAAGTAATCACCCAGCTTAAGAATATCAGAGGCCTTGCCAACTTTCTGAGCGACCTCGGCCTTTGGTACCCCATTCATTTTCAGGCCAAAGCCCATGTTTTCCTCAACGGTCATATGTGGGTAAAGCGCATAGGTTTGGAACACCATCGCAACGCCCCGTTGGGACGGATCAAGGGTCGTCACATCGCGATCTCCAATGGACATCGAACCAGAGGTCGTTTCCTCAAGCCCTGCGATCATGCGCAGCAACGTGGATTTGCCACAGCCCGACGGACCAACAAAAACGCAAAATTCACCGTCTTCGATCTGCAAGTCCACACCATGAATGACCTGCGTCTCACCATATTTTTTGATGACGTTGTTGAGAATTACACCGGTCATAATTTACCCTGCTTTCGACATGTTTTGTTTTGAGTCTGGAAACCGCCACGCTTGCGCATCTGCAGAAATTTTAGCAACCACCGTCGCAAGCTTAGGAGCCAGAGCCTCAAGCTCTTTCAGGCTTCGTCGCATTGTGGGCCCTGTGACCGACAGCGCCCCTAAGACGCGGCCACGATCTGTTAGGATTGGCATCGCAATGCAGATAATGCCCGGTTCATGCTCTTCACGATCAAAGGCGTAGCCACGGGATTTGATCGCATCAAGTTCGCCTTTGAGGGCATTGGGGCTCGTCAGTGTAGCATCTGTAAAACGATGAAACGATTGCTGAGCGATCACCTTATCCAATTCAGCGCCCTCCATGTAGGCCATCATCGCCTTGCCAACACCTGTGCAATAGGCTGGTCCGACCTTGCCCGCTTGGGAATACATCTCGACCGGTTGGGAAGCGTTGCGCTTGTCGACATATAGCACTTGCGAGCTGTCCATTTGCGCAAGGTGTACGGTTTCGCCCACATCTTTGCTCAGCTGATCTAAGTGTTCTCTGGCAATTGGGGCCAATGAACTATGTGTCCATGCAGCATGTGCGAGGCGCACCAATCGCATGCCCAGCGCATAGGTTTGCCGATCAGGATCATAGCTGAGCATCCCTTGGCTCACCAGCGTTTGCAAGAACCGATAAAGCGTCGCTTTCGGGTAGCCACTGTTCTCTAGAAGCTGTCCGAAACGCACCGGGTGCGAAAAGGACGCCACTTGATCCAAGACATCACATGCTTTTCCTACAGTACCGTCGCCTGACATGAAATGGACCTCCCCTTCTCTTTCACAACCACCAGATTTCGCCCGCGCTTGCTCACGTGCCTGTTGACAAACCTATGTGATTCGATGCGTAATTCCAATTAATAAAACATGGTTTCAAATAATGAAACCGGTTTATCAAAGCCGCAAAAGTGGCAAAATGGGAGGAAACTATGAATTTCACTATCAGAACGACCTTGGCCGCTTTGGCTGCCAGCACGGTGTTGGCCGGCATCGGCCACGCGGAAGCACTTAAGGGAGATTTGAAAATCTTCCTCGACACATCCAACCCTGCACCGCGCGCAACCATGGAAGCCATGATCGAACGCTTTCAGGCCAAAAACCCTGAGATGAACATCGAAACCACGGTTATTGATCGCGAAGCCTATAAGACTCAAATCCGTAACTTTTTGACGGCCAACTCACCTGACGTTGCCACGTGGTATGCGGCAAACCGCATGACACCATATGTTAATGCCGGCCTTTTTGAGGACGTGTCTGATCTATGGACCGACACCGCAATTGGCGAAGAGCTTGCATCGACCAAGGGCGCTATGACCATCGATGGAAAACAGTGGGGTGTACCATACACCTATTACCAATGGGGCGTTTACTACCGCAAAGACATCTATGAAGATCTAGGGATCACTGAGCCTGCGAACTTTGATGAGATGCTTTCTAACTGCCAAAAGGTCGTTGATGCGGGCATGAAATGCTACACCATTGGCACCAAATGGTTGTGGACGGCCTCTGGATGGTTTGACTACCTCAACATGCGAACGCATGGCTTTGACTTCCACATGGATTTAGCGGCTGGCAACGTTGCATGGACAGATGACCGTGTACGCGAAACATTTGCCAACTGGCGTAAGCTTGTCGATATGGGCGCGTTTGTTGACGATCACCAAAACAAAGATTGGCAGCAGTCTTTGCCATTGCTGGTCAACGGCGAAGCTGCCGCGATTTTGAAGGGCAACTTTGCAGTCGCGCCATTGCGTGAAGCGGGCCTTGATGACAGCAAGCTGGATTTCCACCAGTTCCCTGAAATCACCCCAGGTGTTGCCTTGGCGGAAGATGCGCCAACAGACACGTTCCACATCCCGTCAAATGCTGAGAACAAAGAAAACGCACGCGCGTTCTTGGTGCACATGGCATCTGCTGAAGAGCAAACCATTATCAACAACGGTGCGAACCTTGGCCAATTGCCTGTGAACTCTAAAGCGTCGATCGACGACGACAAATTCCTTGCAGAGGGCTTTGCAATGTTGTCTTCAAATTCTCCGGGCGGCGTCGCGCAGTTTTTTGACCGTGACTACCCTGCTGAGATGGCCAAAGCGGCGATGGAAGGTATGCAAGAGTTCATGGTATTCCCAGACAACTTGGATGACATCCTAGAACGTTTGGAAGACACGCGTAGCGACGTTTACTAAACCCTCGACAATTGTGGGCATCGGTTTTCCCGATGCCCCTCTTTCCTTTTCAACATCGACAAGTGGCATCTCTTATACCCCCCTTCTCTGTGTTGAAATTTGAGCACAAGATCTGCGACGAGCAGCCCCAACCCTTGAATAAACGGGAGGTTTGCAATGGCAAACACCGCCCCATCCGAAAACCCATCCCCCCGCAAGGGCTGGTATGCGCGCAATGAAATCGCGGTGACGCCGTGGCTTTTCCTTTTGCCCGCGATGTTCATGTTTGCGCTCTATGTCGTCTGGCCAATTGGACAAAGCTTTTACACGTCTTTGTTTGAATGGGATGGTCTGTCAGAAGCTGAATATATCGGCCTTGCAAATTATGAAAAATTGCTCACGCGAGATCGCGCTTTCAACACCTCAATTTGGAACAACGCAAAATGGTTGCTGTTCTATTTACTGGCAATCCCCGGCGGCCTGTTCATCGCCTTGTTCTTGAACCAAACCGTACCTGGTATCCGGCTTTACAAATCTTTGTTCTTCTTTCCGTTTGTAATCAGTCAGATTGTGGTCGGCTTGGTATTCACATGGTTTTACGATCCGACCTTTGGCCTCTTTAACGGAATTATTGGTGTCTTTGGATTTGAACCGGTCAATGTATTGGGTGACCCAAAGCTGGCGACCTACGGCATTATCGCCGCGGGCCTTTGGCCACAGACCGCTTATTGCATGATCCTATATCTAACCGGCTTAAACGCAGTAGACCCTGAACAGATCGAAGCCGCACGCTTAGACGGGGCAAAAGGGCGTAAGATGTTATGGTATGTTATTCTCCCACAACTGCGACCCGCTACATTTATTGCCTTTGTTGTGACCGTGATTGGCGCGCTGCGTTCGTTTGATTTGATTTCCATCATGACCAATGGCGGCCCGTTCGGCTCGACCCGCGTTCTTAGCTTTTATATGTTCGAAAAATCACTGTCAGAATACGGCTTCAAAATGGGATATGGTGCCGCGATCGCCGTTATTTTGTTCCTGATCATGCTGCTCTTCATCGGATACTTTCTCTTCCGCATGTACCAAGACGAAAAAGGCGGACATTAAGATGTTTCCTAAACCAATCGAAAAATCGTCACGCGCAACGCAGCTTACCTATCAAGCCATGCTTCCAGTTGCCTTGTTGCTTTGGCTCGCTCCATTAATCGCTGTCGCACTTTTTGCCGTACGCCCAGCCGTCGATTTCACCACAGGAAACTACTGGGGCATGCCATCGGAATTCCAGTTCTTTGAGAACTTTGGCCAAGTCATAAATTCAGCAATGCCACGGTATATTCTGAACTCGTTCTTTATCACGATACCGACCGTAATCGGGGCGGTTGCACTTAGTTCGATGGCAGGGTTTGCCCTTGGGGTTTACAGATTCAAGTCGAACTTGTTCTTGTTCTTCATGTTCATTGCAGGCAACTTTGTCCCCTTCCAAATCTTAATGATCCCCGTACGCGATTTGACCTTGGACTTAGGTTTGTACGATACGAAAACCGGTCTCATCCTGTTTCACGTCGCCTTCCAAACCGGATTTTGCACCCTATTCATGCGTAATTTCATCAAGGCGTTGCCATATGAATTGGTGGAGGCCGCACGTGTTGAAGGCATCGCGGAATGGCGCATCTTTTGGTACATCGTACTTCCTTTGATGAAGCCTGCACTTGCCGCATTGTCTGTGTTGGTTTTCACCTTCATCTGGAACGATTATTTTTGGGCTGTTGTCCTAACCCAAGGTGAGGCGGCACAACCCGTCACAGCTGGCATCACCAGCTTTAACGCCCAATTTCGCGCGATGTATCACCTGATGAGTGCTGGGTCGATTGTCGCAGCATTGCCCCCTGTTGCGATGTTCTTCTTGATGCAGAAACACTTTATCGCGGGCCTGACACTAGGCGCTGTGAAATAATGATGACGTTGAGATCTCTTGTATGACAAAAATTACTTTCATCGGTGCCGGGTCAACGATCTTCTTAAAGAACATCGTTGGCGACACACTGCTCACACCTGCCCTTGCCGATAGCCACTTTGCGTTGATGGACATTGACGCGGACCGATTGGCCGAAAGCGAACTTGTCGCACGCACAATGATCAAGACCGTCGGCACGGGTGCAACGCTGAGCACACATTTGGATCGTCGCGTGGCGTTGGATGGTGCCGATTTTGTCGTGACTGCCTTTCAGGTTGGAGGATACGATCCCTGCACAATCACTGATTTCGATATTCCCAAGAAATACGGATTACGTCAAACCATCGCCGACACTTTGGGCGTGGGTGGCATTATGCGCGGCCTGCGCACTGTTCCCGTTTTATGGGGTATCGCCGCTGACATGGCGGAGCTGTGCCCCAATGCGACATTGCTACAATACGTGAACCCGATGGCGATCAACACGTGGTCGCTTGCCGAACGATTTCCGGCGTTGAAACAAGTCGGTTTATGCCATTCGGTGCAAAACACCGTTCAAGAACTGGCACATGATCTGGACATCGATCAAAGTAGCATCCGTTACAAAGTCGCGGGTGTGAACCACGTGGCCTTTTTCTTGCGCCTTGAACAAGAAGCAGACGGCAAAATGCGCGACCTCTACCCGCTTTTGCGCGATGGTTATGCAAACGGCACACTGCCAAAACCGCCATTGCTCATGCCACGTTGCGCAAACAAAGTGCGGTATGAAGTCATGGATCACCTTGGGTATTTTTGCACCGAAAGCTCCGAACATCTTGCTGAATATGTCCCGTGGTTCATCAAAGAAGGGCGTGCGGATCTAATTGAACAGTTCAACATCCCACTCGATGAATACCCTGCACGTTGCATCGAGCAAGTCGCCGATTGGAAAGAACAAGCAGCGCAAATGTTAACCTCTGGAAGCGTAGAGGTCTGCAAGAGCCATGAATTCGCCGCTGAATTGATGAACGCCATTGTCACTGACACGCCTTATGTCATGTATGGCAACCTGCCCAACAACGGCCAAATACCCCAACTGCCCACAGGCGCGGCTGTAGAAACACCCTGTCTGGTAGATGCCAATGGCGTGCAGCCGACTGTCGTCAAAGACATCCCGCCACAGCTAACCGCCCTCATGCGCACACAAATAAATGTCCAAGAACTGACTGTCCGCGCCCTAGTGGACGAAAACCCCGAACACATTTATCACGCCGCGATGATGGACCCACATACCGCAGCCGAATTAGACATGCGTCAAATTCGTTCCATGGTGGACGATCTATTGATCGCGCATCGCGATTGGTTGCCAGAATGGACCCGCGCGGCGGTAAGGAAAACAGCATGACACAAAACGCAACCTTTCACGATATCGCCGGAAAATCTGTTTTCATCACCGGTGGTGGGTCTGGCATTGGCGCATCCCTGACAGATGGCTTTTTGTCCCAAGGCGCAAATGTCGCTTTTATCGGGCGTTCCGATGCCTCTGAATTTGTAGATCAAATGACAACCAAACACGGGCGCGCGCCTTTGTTTATTCAGGGCGACATCACCGATACGCAACATCTGCAAAATAGTATGCGCAAAGCAGCAGACACACATGGCGGTTTTGATATCTTGGTCAACAACGCCGCCAATGATGACCGCCATGTTTTGGACGAGGTGACCTCGGACTATTGGGATTGGATGCAGGCCATCAATCTCAAGTCCTACTTTTTCGCCTGCCAACAGGCCGCGCGTCTAATGAAAGCCAAAGGCGGCGCGATCGTGAATTTTAGCTCTATCAGCTATATCATGGGCGGCGCAGGATACACCGCCTACACCACAGCGAACGCTGGTATAACGGCCATGTCCCGATCTTTGGCTCGTGAACTGGGACCAGAGAAAATTCGGGTCAACGCCTTGGCACCGGGTTGGGTTTTGACGGACAAACAGCTTGATAAATGGGCAACGCCCGAAGCCTTGGCAGGGCACCTCAGCACACAATGTCTAAAAGAGCACTTAGCACCCCAAGATATCGTTGACGCGGTCTTGTTCTTGTCTTCAAACACCAGTCGAATGATGACGGGCCAATGTATGGTCGTCGACGGCGGCGTCGTCGTAACGGGATGAGTCTTATGAATGAAACAATTTCTCCTGAATGGATTGCCGTCGATTGGGGCACCACACATTTGCGGGCTTGGGCAATGCAAGGCGGAACTGCCATCGCAAAGGCACGTTCTGACGCCGGAATGGCCAAGCTAGAGCGCGACCAATTTGAGCAGGCCCTGCTAGATTTGGTCAATGGCTGGTTAGGAACCGGCACCACTCCAGTCATCGCATGCGGTATGGTTGGGGCGCGGCAAGGTTGGGTCGAGGCACCCTACAAAAGTGTACCATGCAAACCTGATCAAAGCGCCCATGCCATCGCACCTTGCAAAGACGCACGCTTGCAGGTTCGGGTCATCCCGGGCCTAAAACAGGAAAAACCTGCCGACGTCATGCGCGGAGAAGAGACACAAATTGCTGGCTTTTTGGCCCTAAATCCAGATTGGGATGGGGTGATCTGCTTGCCAGGCACCCATTCAAAATGGGTGCACATAAGTGCCGGCGAAGTTGTCAGCTTTCAGACTTTCATGACAGGCGAACAGTTTGACCTTTTGGCTGGATCATCAGTTCTGCGTCATTCCATCGATACATCAGGTTGGGACAAGCAGGCGTTTGAAGACGCCCTTTCTGATAGCATTTCGCGGCCCGAACGTCTGGCAGCAAATCTGTTTAACCTGCGCGCCCGTGATCTGCTGAGCGCCCAACCCAAAGATATCGCTCACGCCCGCCTGTCTGGCCTTTTGATCGGGGCCGAACTTGCCGCAGCGCGCCCCTTTTGGTTGGGACAACAAATTGCGATCGTTGGGGCGACATCCCTTTCGCAGATCTACGCAGACGCCCTTGCCGTACAGGGCGTTCCTGCCACCGTCGCAGATGGTGCGCGTATGACATTGGCAGGCCTTCAAGCTGCCTATCGCCAAACCAAGGAAACAGTATGAGCCGCCCATTAATTGCCATCCTTCGCGGGCTCACACCACCAGAAGCAGTCGACATCTCGGCTGTCCTTATCGATGCAGGAATTGACCGTATCGAGGTGCCAACCAACTCTCCCGACCCGTTTGAGAGTATCGCAAAAATCGTAGGTGCTTTTGGAGATCGAGCATTGATTGGCGCTGGTACAATCTTGTCCACACAACAAGTGGATCAAGTGGCGGACGTTGGCGGAAAACTGATCGTTTCACCCAACTGCGACAGCGACGTCATCGCACACACAAAAGCCCGCGGCATGCAAAGTTGGCCCGGCGTTTTTACACCTAGCGAAGCTTTCACAGCGTTAAAGGCAGGTGCGGATGGGTTAAAGTTATTTCCGGGGTCAATGGCTGGCCCCTCTGGCCTACAGGCCATGCGCGCGATCCTACCAATTGGCACCCCAGTCTTCGCCGTTGGCGGCGCTGGACCCGAAAACTTTGACAAATGGATTGCCGCCAGTGCGGATGGGTTCGGCCTAGGCTCTGCACTTTACAAACCGAACATGAGCCCAAACGACGTCGCCCAGCGCGCTCAAGCCGTTGTCGCCGCTTACGATAGGGCCGTATCATGAGCCAAGTTTTCGACGATCGCATTTGCGTTTTGGGTGAAGGACCGCTGTGGCACCCAACCCGACAACAGTTCTTTTGGTTCGACATTTTGGGAAAACGTCTGCTCAGTCAGACTGATGATGGGCCACTAGAATGGCGCTTTGATGAAAACGTTTCAGCCGCAGGCTGGATCGACGACAACACATTGCTCATGGCCTCGGATACAGGCCTTTGGCAGCTTTCTTTAGATGACAGCAGCCTCGACCTTGTGATACCGCTGGAAGCGGATAATCCTGTGACCCGCTCTAATGACGGGCGTGCAGATCCATGGGGTGGCTTTTGGATCGGTACAATGGGTAAGAATGCAGAACCCGACGCTGGCGCAATCTATCGCTTTTACAAAGGTGAGCTGCGCACGCTTTACACCCCGATCACGATCTCAAACGCGATTTGCTTTAGCCCTGATAAGAGCTTCGCCTATTATACCGATACCTTCACAAAACTGGTGATGCGGCAGGCTTTGGACGCAACCGATGGATGGCCCGTTGGAGTGCCCGAGGTTTACCTTGACCTGCGAAATGAAGAATTAAACCCTGATGGTGCCGTCATTGATGCTGCAGGTAACATGTGGCTTGCGCAATGGGGGGCCTGTCGTGTGGCGGTCTATGCCCCGAACGGGTCCTTCATAAAAGCCATTGAATTCGACGCACTTCAAACATCATGCCCCGCCTTTGGTGGCCCTGACTTGACCACCTTGTTTTGCACGACTGCAGCCGTAGGCCTGAAAGCGACGACTTTGGAAAAACACACGAAAAACGGTATGACGTTCTCATCCGAGAACGCGGGCCTTGGCCAAGCCGAACATCAGGTGATTTTATGATCCCAACACTGGGCGTTTGCTATTATCCAGAACACTGGGATGAAGCGATGTGGGCGCAAGACGCAGCCCGCATGTTTGAAACTGGCATCACATGGGTACGCATCGCGGAATTCGCGTGGAGCCGTTTAGAGAAGGTCGAGGGGGCGTTTACTTTCGATTGGCTTGATCGGGCAATCGCTGTCTTAGCCGATGCAGGTCTAAAGGTTGTGATGTGTACACCTACAGCCACACCACCACGTTGGATGATCGATAAACATCCCGACATGCTGGCTGTGGATGCGAATGGAAAGCCCCGCAAATTTGGGTCGCGACGCCATTATTGCTTTAGCCACCAAGGTTACATCGCGGATTGCGTTCGTATCACCCAAGCACTGGCTGACCGTTACGGATCAGACCCACGCATCCACGCGTGGCAAATCGACAATGAATTCGGCTGCCACGAAACAATTGTCAGTTATTCAGATGTAGCGCGTGATGCATTTCACACTTGGTTGGAACACCGCTACGGCGCCGTTGCGGCCCTCAACAGCGCTTGGGGCAACGTGTTTTGGTCCATGGAATATGATAGCTTTGATCAAATCGAATTGCCAAACTTGACTGTAACCGAACCGAACCCTTCTCACGTAATGGCGTTCCGTCGGTTCTGTTCAGATCAGGTTGTCAAATTCAATCGCGCACAGGTCGATGTTTTGCGTGCTGCAACTGACGTTCCGCTGATCCACAACTACATGGGGCGTATCTTAGACTTTGATCATTTTGAGGTTGGCGAAGATTTGGACATTGCTTCGTGGGACAGTTACCCCATCGGCTTTTTGTCCGATCGCCTGGAGGGAACCGACGAACATAAAGCGGCATTCCTTCAACAAGGTGATCCTGACATGCAGGCCTTTCACCACGATCTCTACCGCGCTGTCGGCAAGGGCCGCTGGTGGGTTATGGAACAACAGCCCGGCCCCGTGAATTGGGCCCCGTACAACCCTGCGCCACTGGATGGCATGGTGCGGCTTTGGAGTTGGGAGGCGATCGCGCACGGGGCAGAAGTGGTCAGTTATTTCCGTTGGCGTCAGGCCCCTTTTGCACAAGAACAAATGCACGCCGGTCTTTTGCGTGTAGATGATACTCCTGCGGCTGGCCTGTCAGAGGCCGCGCAAGTCGCCACAGAAATTACGGCGCTTGGCCCTGTGACACAGGTGCAAGCCGATGTGGCACTCATCTTTGATTACCCATCAGATTGGGCGTGGAACACACTGCCTCAAGGGGCGGATTTCGATTATTTCCGCCTGATTTTTTCTGCTTACCGCGCTCTGCGACGCGCGGGTCTTTCCGTAGATATTTTACCAAGCTCCGCGCGGTCTTTCGATGGTTACAAACTGATCTTGGCACCCGGCTTAGCGAACACGTCCCCCGCTTTGATGAACGCCCTGAAGACCACGGATGGTTTGGCGCTATTGGGGCCGCGTACTGCTACGGTGACAGACGAGCTATCTATCCCCACGGCGGCTTGTCCGGATATTGCAAACCTCGGCATTCAAATCGAGCTCACAGAAAGCCTACCCCCCAACCATAGACGGCAAGTGACTGGTGGTGGGGCTGTTGTCCATTGGATGGAAAAACTACGAGGGACCGCGCCTGTTCTTCTTTCGACAGAACAAAATGCGCCTGCGATGGTTGGAGAGAACGGGCTTTGGTACTTAGGTGGATGGCCCGATCACGACCTATGGGATCGTGTGATCGCACTTGCAGCCAAAGATGTAGGGATCGTCATCACCTCTTTACCAGAAGGCTTCAGAGTGCGTGATGCAGGCCAATACCGGTTTGGCTTTAACTACGCCGCGCATGATATCGAATGGAACGGTGAGAAAATCGCCGCCTGTTCCGTCGCGCTATGGATCGGAAAAAAGCGCCTATGGTGACAAAACGCCAAAGCTCTGTGCTGTAGAGATTCAGTTTCTTCTTGAAGACTCATATCTATTTCCATATTTCATGAAATATG
>JALZUL010000285.1 GCA_023301665.1 Ascidiaceihabitans sp. | reverse complement strand
GCTCTTCCGATCTAGCATCGGAAAAAGTTGAGGGCACGATGCGAATCGAAACTGCTGTGTCATCGGCACATGGAGAGATGATTCTTGCACCGGATGCATTTTTTGATGGCAAGACCTATGACTTTGCCAGTGAATTTGCTGAATAAATAGGCACCTTTCTGCATCGCAACAAAAAGCGATGCGGCAGTGCAGAAAGAACTTGAAGCTCGCCGGTGGATGGGGATTTTAGAGTTAAGACACGGGCAATGACGCCCAACAAATCGAAGCGCCAAGGATGGTGTTCCGACTTTTATGAGCAAAGCCGCTCGCAATTCACATGGGGTTTTTCCGTGTAATTTGCGTGCGGCTTTTTTTGTTTCGCTGGGGTTCCAGCTTAAACCGAGGATATAAAATATGACGAAGTTTTTTCCTGCTCTTGGCGTAGTTGCTGGCCTTTTGGCTTCAACCGCGACGGCTCAAGATCTTGATCTCGAGAAAGATGAGCTAAAGTTCGGTTTTATCAAACTGACTGATATGGCACCACTCGCCATCGCTTATGAGCAAGGTTACTTTGAAGATGAAGGTCTGTTTGTAACGCTTGAAGCTCAAGCGAACTGGAAAGTACTTTTAGACGGTGTGATTGGTGGTCAATTAGACGGCGCTCACATGTTGGCCGGTCAGCCTTTGGCGGCAACAATCGGTTACGGCACTAAAGCTCACATCGTTACGCCATTCTCTATGGACCTTAACGGCAACGCGATCACAGTCTCTAACGAGATTTGGGATAAGATGAAGCCAAACGTTCCTAAGATGGATGATGGTCGCCCAGCACACCCAATCAGTGCTGCTGCACTTGGACCAGTTGTTGAGGAATACAAAGACGAAGGTCTGCCGTTCAACATGGGCATGGTTTTCCCAGTATCCACACATAACTACGAAATTCGTTATTGGTTGGCCGCTGGTGGTCTAGAGCCTGGCTATTACAGCCCTGACGATATCTCTGGCCAAATCGGCGCGGATGTTTTGCTTTCTGTTACACCACCACCACAAATGCCTGCGACAATGGAAGCTGGCACGATCTACGGTTACGCCGTGGGTGAGCCATGGAACCAACAAGCGGTTTTCAAAGGCATCGGTGTTCCGGTCATCACTGACTACGACATGTGGAAGAACAACCCTGAGAAGGTTTTTGGCCTGAGCAAGGAATTCACAGAAGAAAACCCAAATACGACAATCGCTTTGACCAAAGCATTGATCCGCGCTGCAATGTGGCTTGATGAGAACGACAACGCAAACCGTGAAGAAGCCGTAGAAATTCTGTCGCGCTCTGAATATGTGGGTGCGGACGCAGAAGTTATTGCGAACTCTATGACTGGTTTCTTTGAGTTTGAGAAAGGCGATGTGCGCCCTGCGCCAGACTTCAATGTGTTCTTCCGTTACAATGCTACCTACCCATTTTACTCAGATGCGATTTGGTACCTTAGCCAAATGCGTCGTTGGGGCCAAATCGCTGAGCCAAAATCTGACGAATGGTTCATTGAAGCGGCAAAATCTGTTTATCGTCCAGACATCTATCTTGATGCGGCAAAGCTGCTTGTTGCAGACGGCATGGCGGATGAGGCTGACTTCCCTTGGGACAGCGATGGTTTCAAAGCACCAACACCAGCCGAAGACATCATCGATGGTATCCCATTCGATGGTCGCTCACCAAACGCATACATCGACAGCCTGCCGATCGGTCTAAAAGGTTCACAGACCGTCGTTGGCAGCGAAATCGTTGAGTAATCCCTAACAGACACAAATGCCCCTTCAGCTTTTGCTGAGGGGTCGTTCGTATTTCCAAATTTCTTTCTTAGGCAGAGGTTCTTATGACCACCACCGATCCAGACACATTGAGCTCAGAGGCACGCCGCGAGCGCCTTTTCACCCGTATCAACAAAGCAGATGGTTGGTTCCAAGTGTTGGGTCTAGGGTGGGTGACGCCGATCCTTAAGGCCGCCGCCGGCGACAACCCCAAGGCTCAGATGAAGCAAATTTGGCGCTTACTAGGGGTGCCGCTACTCGCCATTGGTATTTTTCTAGCCGCTTGGGCGACGTTTGCTCCTCAAGTTCAGACCTCTCTGGGGGCTGTCCCGGGACCTGCTCAAGTTTGGGAACAGGTCGGTAAATTACACGCTGATGCAAAACGCGAAGCTGACAAAGAGGTCGCCTTTTACATCCGCCAAGACGAGCGCAATGCTAAGCTGATCGCTGACGGAAAAGAAGACAAAGTTAAAGAGCGTATCTATACTGGTAAGCCGACTTACTACGACCAAATTTGGACATCGATCAAAACAGTTTTCTTTGGGTTTGTCATTGCAGCTGCTATCGCGATCCCGCTTGGAATCGCTGCTGGTCTATCGGCCACTGCAAACGCAGCTTTGAACCCGCTGATCCAGATCTTTAAACCTGTTTCACCTTTGGCTTGGTTGCCGATTGTGACGATGATTGTATCTGCACTTTACGCAAACAATGACGGAATGTTCTCAAAATCATTTCTTATCTCAGCTATTACAGTAACGCTTTGCTCCCTTTGGCCAACGTTGATCAACACTTCCCTTGGTGTGGCTTCTATCGATAAAGACCTGATCAGCGTGTCACGCGTTTTGAAGATGAACACTTGGACGAAAATCACCAAGCTGGTTCTTCCATCAGCTCTGCCACTTATCTTTACCGGTCTTCGCCTGTCCTTGGGTGTTGGATGGATGGTTTTGATCGCGGCAGAAATGTTGGCGCAAAACCCCGGTTTGGGCAAATTCGTTTGGGATGAATTCCAAAACGGCTCCAGCCAGTCGTTGGCGAAAATCATGGTTGCCGTGTTTACCATTGGTATCATCGGCTTCTTGCTCGACCGCGTGATGTACGCTTTGCAGTCCATGTTCACATTCACGAACAATCGTTGAGGTAGGAACATGTTAGAATTCAAAAACGTCTCTAAGTCCTATCTTGATGGTGCGGTTCAAGTGCCCGTCCTCAAGAACATCGATCTTAAAGTCGAAGAGGGTGAATTCCTTGTTCTACTAGGTTTTTCCGGAACGGGAAAAACCACTTTGATGAACCTTATGGCTGGCCTTGAAATGCCAACAACTGGGGAGCTCACTTTTAAAGGGGCCCCCATCAAAGGCCCTGGCCCTGAACGTGGCATGATCTTTCAAAGCTATTCGTTGATGCCTTGGTTGACTGTGGCTGGCAACGTTGGACTGGCTGTCGATACGATGTTCAAGGACCTCAGTAAGGAAGAGCGCGCCGAGCGTGTTGCACACTATGTTAAGATGGTGGGGCTAAGCCACGCGGCTAGCCGCCGCCCAGCTGAATTGTCCGGTGGTATGCGTCAACGTGTGAACGTGGCGCGTGCTTTGGCGATGAACCCAGAAGTGCTGCTTCTGGATGAGCCGCTTTCCGCGTTGGATGCGTTGACCCGTGCCAATCTAGCTGACGAAATCGAAAGCATTTGGGACGCTGACAAAAAGACCTGCGTTTTGATCACTAACGATGTGGATGAGGCGCTGATTTTGGCAGATCGCATCATCGCGTTGAACCCTGATGGGACCTTGGGAAAAGAGTTTAAAGTTACGCTTGAACGCCCACGCGATCGTATGGCGATGAACACAAATGACACGTTCAAACGTTTGCGTTCTGAAGTGACGAACTACCTGATGGACGCAGGTGTTGAGGCGAAAGTTGAAGGCAGCAAGTTGTTGCCTAACGTCACGCCTATTCACAGCCTTCCAAAGGTCGTGAAAGATGCACAAAAAGGCCAAATCGAAGATCGTTATTTGAACTTCTCCCAGCTGCATAAAGTGTACCCAACACCTAAGGGGCCACTAACGGTTGTCGAAGACTTTGATCTTAAGGTGAACCGCGGCGAATTCATCTCGCTTATTGGTCACTCTGGTTGTGGTAAATCTACAGTGCTGACAATGGCTGCTGGCCTGAACCCGATTTCCAAAGGTGCTATTCGTTTGGATGGTTGGAACATCGAAGGGGCTGACCCTGAACGCGCAGTTGTGTTTCAATCACCAAACTTGTTCCCATGGCTTACCGCCAAAGAGAACGTGGCGATTGGCGTTGACAAAGTTTATCCAAATGCGTCGCACGCTGAGCGGACGGATGTTGTCGAATACTACCTAGAGCGCGTTGGTTTGGCAGACAGCATGGATAAAAATGCGGCCTCAATGTCCAACGGTATGAAGCAACGTGTTGGCATCGCTCGTGCCTTTGCTTTGTCACCTAAGCTTTTGTTGTTGGATGAACCGTTTGGCATGCTCGACAGTCTCACCCGCTGGGAACTTCAAGAGGTGTTGATGGAAGTGTGGT
>JALZUL010000284.1 GCA_023301665.1 Ascidiaceihabitans sp. | reverse complement strand
CTATGATCACCGGCAAACCATTCTTGTTGATAAGGGCGCGTTACATCGGTTTGGCCGTTGTTTAACCCCTTTTGGGTTTTCGTATCATCCAGATTGTCCCACTTTGCAGGCACAAAGAACACCCGCCGCTCGTCAATCGCCAGTGCATGGCGCGCACTTTGAACAAGGCTCGACAGCTTCATATCATGAAAGCGGTATTGACTGTTCCAAAGCGACGCCAAGGGGCCAAACAAGGACGGCGGCATGCCGCGCGCGCCAACCGTGTCAAAAACGCCAAGGTAAGCGATCTGCACAATGTGTCCGGTGCCGCGCCACTTTAGATCCTCTTTTGAGGTCGCGAACCGCGGCGACATAGCATTGCGCCGTTCCATGATATGTGGGGCATCGGGTGCATTTGAATTCCCCGTCATACGGTAAAGCTCAAACGCCGTGTTGATCCGTGCCTCTGTCGGGTTATCGATCAATCCACATTTGCGGATCATGCCAGCCACGGATCGTGCCGTATAAGCCCCGCGAGAAAAACCAAACAGGTAGATTTCGTCACCCGGTTGATAGCTCATACATAAAAACTGATAGGCTTGCTTTACTTTGTCATCCAAGCCCCAGCCAAATGCGCCACCCCCGTATTTGTTTAACAACCGGCGGAACCACCCCTGTTGTCCAACACCGTCAAACCGACTGTCAGTGCCAATACCCGCAAAATAAACGCTGACTTGCCCCTTAGCTGGGTCACACTCAAGCGCTTGTTGCAGCTTAAAGACATTCGTCGGTTCATCAATCTCGGAGGAATTCCATGTCCCGTCACAGAAAACCGCAATACGTGTCATGGCGCGACCTCCCCCAAAATCAAATAAACCTGTTCAAAAGACTGTACTTGCGGCGACCGCGAAGTAAATGCAGGTTTACCCTACCCCGACCCTCAAGCGGAAAGCACACAATGTCCAAATTACCGGCGACCCTTATCCTTATCGCAAGCCTCGCTTTTGCGGCCTCACCAATTTGGGTGCCCGACTTTGGTGGCTTTGACCCCACGCAGTTTCCACAGCCACAACTCAACGCACCTGTTCAACCTGCCGGTTATGCCTTTGCGATCTGGGGTGCGATTTTCACTTGGTTGGTTCTGGCCGCCGTATACGGGCTTTGGGCACGTTCAACCGACAGCGCATGGGGCCCGATGCGTCCTGCATTGCTGGTTTCACTCGCAATTGGCGCTGCTTGGCTGCCAGTTGCAACCTTTAGCCCGATCTGGGCTACGATCCTAATTTGGTTGATGCTCGTCCCTGCCCTTATTGCGTTGTTTAAAACGCCAACGGATGACAAGGTTTGGGCAAGCTGGCCGGTTGGGCTTTATGCAGGCTGGCTAAGTGCCGCCAGTTTCGCAGCCATCGGGCTATTGTTGGCAGGCTATGGCTGGACCAGTCAAACAACCGCGGCATGGATTTGCGTTGGTCTTGCAAGTGCCTTGGGGTTTGCAGTTCAGTGGCGTTTAGGTCGCACACCGACTTACGGTCTCGCCGTGATTTGGGCTTTAGTGGCCATCGCAGTGCGCAATGGGTTTGACCTACACAGCGTCGCAAGTTTGGCATTGTTAGGATCGCTGGCCATGATTTGGCCCATACTTCGTGCCATCCGATAATCTAGGATCTTAGTGGCAGCGTTGGGGGCATTACCTGCCCCCAATGAATTTATCACTTACGGCCGCTGCCATCAGTGTGTTTGCGACCAGCAGTGTGTTTACGCAGCTTCGATGGCGGCGCTTTCTTGCGGCCCTTGTAAGGGTTCGCATCGTTCTGACCGCGCATATAAAGGCGGATCGGTGCACCCGGCATGTCAAAGTCTATCCGCAGGCCATTCACCAAATAACGCGAATAACTTTCTGGCACTTTGTCAGGATGCGAACACATCACGACAAACCCCGGAGGGCGCGTTTTAGCTTGGGTCATATAGCGCAACTTGATGCGCTTGCCTTGTGGTGCGGGGGGCGGATGCGCCTCGACCATGCCAGATAGCCAACGGTTCAAATGCGATGTGGTGATCCGACGGTTCCAGACTTCATAGGCTCGCATGATCGCATCGTTCAAACGATCAAGCCCACGTCCTGTCTTTGCAGAGACGGTGATCAAAGGCGTGCCACGCAGCTGTGGCAAGAGACGCTCAAGGCTTTCCTTTAGGTCTTTCAGCTTGGCTTGTTTTTCGTCCTCAATGTCCCATTTGTTCACCGCGATGACGACAGCGCGCCCTTCGCGTTCTGCCAAGTCGGCGATACGCAAATCCTGTTGCTCAAACGGGATCGCCGCGTCCAACAGGATCACAACAACTTCGGCGAACTTAACCGCACGCAGACCATCACCAACGCTCAATTTCTCAAGCTTTTCCTGAACCTTGGCCTTTTTACGCATACCCGCGGTGTCAAAGATCCGCATCGGTGTGCCATTCCAGTCGATCCGCAAGGAAATCGCGTCACGGGTGATACCCGCCTCTGGACCAGTCAAAAGCCGCTCTTCACCCAAGATTTGGTTGATCAGCGTCGACTTACCCGCATTTGGGCGGCCCACAACGGCAACTTGCAACGGTTTGGCATTGGTCGGAACCGGTGTCGCGCCAAATTCTTCATCGTCTTCATCCAAGACAACATCGATTTCTGGGGTGTCATCCTGTTTCGCACGCTCATCAAACGCGTCCGCCAAAGGTTGCAACTGGGTATAAAGATCGTTCAAGCCCTCGCCGTGCTCTGCAGACAGGCGGATCGGCTCACCAAGACCAAGAGAATAGGCTTCGATCACGCCAGCATCCGCCGCCGACCCTTCGCCCTTGTTCGCGGCAAGAATAACGTTGTCGGCTTTCTTACGCAGGATTTCAGCAAACACTTGGTCCGTTGGCGTAACACCCGTGCGCGCATCGATCATAAACAAGCAAACGTCAGCCATTTCCACAGCACGTTCGGTCAGTTTGCGCATCCGTCCTTGTAGGGATTCATCGGTGGCTTCTTCCAAGCCCGCGGTGTCTACGACGGTGAATTTAAGGTCTGCCAAACGGGCAGCCCCCTCACGCAAATCACGAGTCACCCCTGGTTGATCATCAACCAAAGCAAGGCGTTTGCCGACAAGGCGGTTAAAAAGTGTGGATTTACCGACGTTTGGACGGCCCACAATGGCTAGGGTAAAGGACATGTGCCCGCTCCGGATAAGGTTTAGCTGCGTCCTCTAGCCTATATTAATGCTAACGGAAAGCGTGCAATTGCCCCTTGCGCCCAACAACGTACAAAGTTCCGCCTGCAACGACCGGTGCAGTGGTCGCACCACCGGGCACATCAACGCTGCTGACAAGGCTGCCGTCACGCGGATCAAAGCTGCGCAACTTGCCGTCATTTGAAGCCACAATAATGCGCCCGCCTGCCAAGATAGGGCCGTGATGGCTGTAGATTTCTGCGGCTTTGCGCGGACGATTTTTGACAAAGTTGGGCAATTTATAGCCCCACACTTTGCTGCCGTCATTCACATCAAGACGAATAAGTTCATTCTGGTCAGTGATTGCAAATACACTGTCGCCTGCTGGCCATACCGGCCCAACAGCGCCTTCATTGGCGGTCCAAATACGTGCGCCGCTCCCCGCAGAGATCGCAACGGTCCGACCGGCTTGGTTCCCCGCATACACGACGCCATTGCTCACAACCGGTGACCCCGTCACGTCGTCAACATTTGACAAGGCACGACCGGCCCGTTCTCCAAGCACAGTGGCATCCCAACGGCGCAAACCACCGCGGCGAAAGACCGCCTGCATCTCGCCAGAGCCAAAAGCAAAAATCGCAAGGCTGTCTGTCACAACAGGTGACGGTGCACCTAGGACATTAGACACCGAAGGTGATCCACCCGTCTGCCAGATAACGCGACCTGTATCGGCTTCGATTGCCCAACCGGTGTCATCACCTGACAAAACGTAAACCAAATTCCCATCGATCGTTGGTTGTCCAGCCCCCGGCGCTTCTAACTTTTGTGTCCAACGCACTTGACCATTTGCGGCGTCCATCGCCACCAGCTCACCAAAGCCCGTGGTTGCGTATAGGGTTCCGTCATGAACGGCCACGCCGCCGCCCGTTGCGTCACCATCCTTGTCGCGCTCGGGGCGAATATCGCGGCTCCAAACCGTTGCACCAGACGTACTGGTGGCTGTGACCGTGCTTGTCGCGTCAAGCGTGTAGACAACACCACCAGCGACAACGGGATCAGCGGTGATCCGGTGCTTGCGACTGTCGCCCGCGCCAATGTTCGCAGACCATGCCAATTGCAACGAAGACCCGAGTGCGGCGTGTGCCACACGGTTCTTTTGTGTTCCCGTCCCCTGAGCCCAAGACGCATTATTGACTGTGCTGGCCAAAGAGATTGCCCGATTTTCATTACCTGCAAAGGCAGCTTCCTGATCACCGGCCGTTGTCGATTGCAAAACAGAACGCACATCTTCGCGTTTACCAGGCAAGATCACTTCGGGCTCTTGGCAAGCGCTTAGCAATATCGCAGCTGCAGTGCAGGCCCCAACAAGAGGCCAAGATCGACGGGACTGAGACCGATTGGGCGTTACGGTGTTTTCGAAATGAACTGTCATATCTCTGCTCGCTTTGTTGCGGTCTTGATCGTCTTTTTGGTTTTGGCGCGTCTAGAACTGTAAGTTATTGATCACTGCTGATGACGCTTCGCGTCAATTGGGACAGATCTGGTTCTGTGCCCAAAGCCACCATCACCTGAAGGGCGCGTTGTTGCAAGTCTGACGTTGTTTCGGAATCATCGATGATCCCCTGAAAACGCAGGAGAGCGGCGTCAATGTCGCCTGTTTCGATGTCTATCAAACCCAATTGCTCTTGAGCCAACAACCGCAGCTGGTTGCCCGGCTGAGACAATTGCTCATAACCGGCGCGGCGTTCTTCTGCCGACAAATCCCCTGCAGATAAGCCCAACGCTTTAAAAGCAGCTATCTGACGGTAAATCAAAGGCAAGCCTTGCGCATTCGCGACACTTTGCAATGTCTCGTTTGCGGCAACCGTTTCACCAGCATCCGATTGCTCTGCAGCGGTCATCAGCGCCAGAATCGCATTTGCACTAGGGTTTTCCAGGTCGACCTCTGCAAGGGCGGCGGCACGATCACTGCTCTCTTCAAGGCGCAACGCCGCCAGCATTGCATCACCAGCAGCTTCTGCTTGCGCGCGCACTTGTGATTTGTTGTATTCCGAATACGCCGCGCCGCCCACAATGGCTAAAACCGCAACCGCACCGATCCACCCATATTTGCGCAAGGCCGCGAACAGCTTGTCGCGGCGCACTTCTTCGGTGACTTCTTCGATAAAACTATCTGTGTTGCTCATATTGGCCTCCACGGTATTGAGGCCAATTTTAGCCTCTCTTTGGCCCCTCATATCGCGCCTATCGAGCCAAGCCAAGACCCGAGCTGAGTTGTGGCCATTTCAAGCTCAAAAACGATCCATTGAAAACGTATGAAACAGCGCAAATCGCGCAATCGTGCGCCCAAGGAACAGCCAGTACTGCGCCGGTGCCCTCGTATCGACGATTGTGCGCTCGCATTGTGCCAAAAAACTGCCCAAATCCACCGGTATTGCACACCAAAGTGCGACCTTAAGACCGTGTTGCTAAAAAAACTAAAAGAAAATAAACTGAACTGGTTAGTTTAGTACGATTGACCACCTATATATGCACAGAGAATTTTTGAAGAGACTCTTTAGCGAACTTCAGCGAGGCGACCCATGCGAATTTTACCCGTCCTTCTAGCAATCCTTGTAGGGATCGTTTTGTACTTTGCGATTATTGACCGTGACACGGCGCGCGCCTTTCTTGGGATGGGCGACACGACAACGGCAGACGCATCTGAGCTGGCTGAAGACAAACAATCGCCGAGCGTTGAGACACCTGTTGTTAAGGACTTGATCAAAGTCGTGGTGCAGCACTCTGCCGCGCAGCGGATCGACAGTGCCGTTGTTTTACGGGGCCAAACCGAGGCGGCGCGTCAAGTAGAGGTGCGCTCGCAAACGACATCTACCGTAATTTCCGCCCCCCTACCGAGCGGTACTTTTGTCGAAGAAGGCGCATTGATGTGTCAACTCGATGCTGGCACGCGCGGGGCTTCTCTCGCCGAAGCAAAGGCCCGTTTGGCCGAGGCGATTTCTAGATTGGCCGAAGCGAAAAGCCGCGTTCCAGAATCCAAAGCACGTGTGATTGAGGCCAGCGCAGTCTTGGATGAAGCGCTGACAAATCAAAACGCCGCTGCAAAACTGAGCGAAGAGGGATTCGCGACAGACACCCGTGTGAAAGCCTCCGATGCAGCCGTTGCCAGCGCGACAGCTGGCGTTGAAGCCGCAAAATCAGGGCTGACAGCCGCAACATCAGGTATTCAATCCGCCGAAGCAGGTATTGAATCGGCAACAGCAGTTATCGCCGCCGCGGAAAAAGAAATCACGCGTCTGGACATTACAGCACCTTTCGCCGGCCTGTTGGAAACCAGCACAGCACAACTTGGCAGCTTGTTACAGCAAGGCTCACTTTGCGCGACAATCATTCAGCTTGATCCAATCAAGCTGGTCGCCTTTGCCCCAGAAACCGAGGTCGATCGCATCGAATTGGGGGCCCGCGCGGGTGCTCGCCTTGCCGCTGGAGGCAGCGATGTGACTGGTGTCGTGACCTTCCTAAGCCGCGCCGCAGACCCTACGACACGCACCTTCCGTGTAGAAATCGAAGTCGCCAATGCTGATCTGGCGATCCGCGATGGTCAAACTGCGGAAATCCTCATTGGGGCCGAAGGGGAACGCGCGCATTTGCTTCCCCAATCCGCTCTCGCGCTCAACAACGAGGGTGCCTTGGGTATTCGCGTGATCGACAGTGACGCTATCGTGAGCTTTCAACCTGTTAAACTGCTACGCGATACGGTTGATGGGGTTTGGCTCACGGGCCTGCCGGAAAAGCTTGATGTGATCGTTGTGGGGCAAGAATATGTAACAGCGGGTGTTCAAGTCGCCCCAACCTTTCGGGAGTTAAGCCAATGACCGGTCTTGTAGATTGGGCAGCCGCCCGCGCGCGGATGGTTATTGCTTTTGTTGTCCTCTCACTGTTGGTGGGAGGATTTGCATATGTCAGCCTTCCTAAAGAGGGTGAGCCTGATATCGAAATTCCGATGCTCATTGTCTCTGTCCCCTTCCCCGGGATTTCGGCGGCCGACAGCGAAACGCTATTGGTTAAACCCATGGAAACCGAGCTGGCAGATCTTGATGGTCTGAAAAAGATGACCGGAACGGCAGCAGAGAACTACGCCAACCTTGTGCTTGAGTTCGAATTTGGCTGGGACAAGACACAGATCATGGCCGATGCCCGTGATGCGCTATCAAAGGCCGAGGCTGATTTTCCGGATGGGGCTGAACGGTTCTCGATCTCAGAGTTCAACTTCTCAGAGTTCCCCATTATCATCGTCAACCTGTCTGGCCCTGTACCTGAGCGCACAATGGCGCGGGTCGCCAAAGACCTACAAGACGAGCTCGAAAGCCTTGATGCCGTACTCGAGGCGCCGATCACGGGCAATCGTGATGAGATGCTCGAAGTCATCATCGACCCACTTCGCCTTGAGGCTTACAATGTTACAGCCGGTGAACTCATCAACGTCGTGCGCAACAACAACCAATTGATTGCAGCCGGCGAAGTGAGCACAGATCAAGGCAGTTTTGCTGTCAAAATCCCGTCATCCTTTAACGAGCCACGAGACGTTTATGACCTGCCAGTTAAGATCAACGGCGACCGGGTTGTTACCCTTGGCGATTTGGCTGAGATCAACCTGACCTTTGAAGATCGCGAAAGCACTGCCCGTTTTAACGGGGCTGATACCATTGCCTTGCAAGTGGTAAAGCGCAAAGGATTTAACCTGATCGACACCGCTGCAACGATCAAAGACATCGTTGCCGAAAAATCCGCACAATGGCCTGAGGGCCTGGTCGCAGCCGTCGATGTTGGCACCTCCAACGACCAATCCCGCGTGGTGAATTCCATGGTGCAACAATTGCAGGGCTCCGTATTCACCGCCATCGCATTGGTGATGATTGTGGTGCTTGCCGCCCTAGGTATCCGCGCCGCTCTTTTGGTTGGCTTTGCGATCCCCACATCATTCCTGTTGTGCTTTGTGCTTTTGGCATTGATGGGCATTTCAGTGTCAAACATCGTCATGTTTGGCTTGATCTTAGCCGTTGGGATGTTGGTGGATGGGGCCATTGTTGTCGTCGAATACGCGGACAAACGCCAAGCTGAGGGCGCAGGCCCAATGGAGGCCTACGTTGAGGCTGCCAAACGCATGTTTTGGCCGGTTATCTCATCCACAGCGACCACGCTTTGTGCCTTTTTGCCCATGCTGTTCTGGCCCGGTGTTCCGGGGCAATTCATGGGCATGTTGCCTGTCACGTTGATCTTTGTGTTATCCGCGTCTTTGATCGTGGCCTTGGTCTACCTGCCAGTTATGGGCGGTGTAACAGGGCGCATTGAGCGTTTTATCACAACCGGAATGGATACGATTTCCCGCCTCCCTTTCTTTGCGCATATCGCGATGATGGTTGGTTTTGTTCTGGTTGCCGCTGGCGTTATGGTTCTTGGCTTCCTCCCGCCTGTTGATGCTAACGGCGATCCTGCCGGTTCCGGCAAGTTGATCGGCTTGATGGGGTCTGCCTTTGCAGGCATGGACAGCTCCAACATCGTCAGCTCTGTCGTGCCCGCGTTTGCCAAAGCTTTTGGCGTAATATTGATGATTGCGGTCGCAGCTGGCGCTGTTCTGGCCAGCGCTCTGGGCCTTTTCATCGCCCTACTCGCCCTTTTGCCCCGTTTGGGCCGTGGTGGCCGCTGGTTGGCACATAAGCTCATCGGCAATCGCAAACGCAAGATCAGCTCTGGCTATCAACGCTCTACCTTTGGTCGCCTGATGCAAATGATCGTCGGCAACCCGATCATGCCCTTGGTGATGGCTGGGATCGTCTTTGTATTTGTCGGCACAACCTACATCTATTTTGGCAACAACAACAAAGGCGTCGAGTTCTTTGTTGAATCAGAACCCGAGCAAGCGATCGTTTACGTTCTGGCACGCGGCAACCTAAGCCTTGATGAAAAGGATGATCTGGTCTCACAGGCCGAAGACATCATTCGCCAGCACCCCGGTATTGACACAGCCTTTTCCTTTGCGGGGAACGGCGGCCTGAATTCGAACACTGGTGGTGCACAAGCCCCCAAAGATACAATCGGGCAAATCCAGCTGGAAACCATCCCGTGGGAAAATCGCCCCGATAGCCGCGAAGATTGGTTCACTTTGCCATTCTTTGATTATGTTGTGTCACGGGAAGTAAAGGCAGAAGCCTTTGACGGTGACACGGTCATTGCGGAGCTGACGGACCAGTTGAAAGAAATTCCGGGCATTAACATCGAAATCCTGAATCTAGCCCGTGGCCCTGCCAGCGGCAAACCGGTTCACTTGCGTATAAAGGGCGACAACTGGGAAGACCTGCTTGCGGCAACCACAGCTGCCCGCCAAAAGTTTGATGCGACCCCCGGCTTGTTCTTGATAGAAGACACGCGCCCCCTGCCCGGCATTGACTGGCAGATCGACGTAGACGTGCAGAAAGCCGGCCGCTACGGCGCGGATGTGGCGACGGTTGGCGCAATGGTACAGTTGGTCACACGTGGTTTGCTGTTGGA
>JALZUL010000283.1 GCA_023301665.1 Ascidiaceihabitans sp. | reverse complement strand
CACGTTGGGCGTAATACCCTGCACAGTTCACAACCTTTTCGCAGCGAATGTCGCCTTTTTCGGTTTTTACAATCCATTCGTCACCGTCGCGGTCTAACCCGATGATTGGGCAGAACCGTTCGATGTGCCCGCCAGCATCTCGCGCGCCCTTGGCCAGTGCTTGGGTCAATTGTGCAGGATCAATATCACCGTCCAACGGATCCCACATCCCTCCCGCTAGGTCATGGGTTTCCATAAACGGATGGTATTCTTTTAGCTGATCAGGTGTGAGGACATCCATCTCGAGCCCCTGATAGCGCCCCATACCGGCCACGCGCTCAAATTCCTGCATCCGCTCTTTGGTGTGAGCCAAACGGACAGAACCCGTGACGTGATAGTTCATCGGGTAATCCACATCCTTGTCCAAGGTGCGATACATCTCAGCGGAGTAGCGTTGCATGTTCATCACCGCCCAAGAGCCTGCGAAATTCGGGACATTCCCCGCTGCATGCCATGTGGAACCCGCTGTCAGCTCATTTTTTTCAAGCAAGACACAGTCTTTGTATCCCTCTTTGGCGAGGTGATAGAGTGTTGAGGTCCCCACGACACCACCACCAATGATGACGACGCGAGCTGTTGTTGGAAAATTCGACATCAAGTGTCTCCTTATTGATCGTGTTGCGGAGCGTTGTCCGCGGTTTCGTTGTGAACGTTATGATTGGAGTGTCGGTTCATTTTTCAGGTTCTCCCTGGCGCAATGGCCGTTCCAAGAAGGATCCCATAGGCGATCAGGCCAATTGCCACGCCCCTTCGCATCCAGACATTAAAAACCGCACCTAATGCAGCACGGCCAAGCCCCGCACCAAGTGCGGTGAAGCATGTGTAAGACAGTGCCGTTAAGCTGAGTGCCGTGGGCATGATAACCCACATCTGATCCCAAATCGGCACGTCGGGTTGCACAAATTGAGAGAAAGCAGCCAAATACCCACCAACGGATTTTGGATTAATCACTGCAATCGCAAGCGCATTGCCATAGATGGAACCCGCCCCCTTGGGCAGTTTTGGCGCAGGCTTACTTGCGTTCATCAATCCACGCACCCCAAGGAAGATTAAGAACCCAGCCCCGATCAGTTTGGCGAAAAAGAAGGCCTCGGGGGATGTTAAGATCAAGGCTGTGATGCCCAGCGCCGATAGGATTAAGAATAATGTCGCTTGGGTTAAAATAGCCGCGACGCCAATCAATCCGCGTCGAAAGCCCAAGGTCATGCCGTTGTTGATACAGTTCACTGCATTGGGCCCCGGAGTGATCACGAAAATCCCCCAGAAGAGTGCGAATATGATCCACGCCTCAAACGCCATCAATACACCGGCGGGGCGATGACCCAGACGGCAACTGCCGGAGCGTCGTAAGGGTTCATCCAGCGGAACGGCTCACCTTTGATACGAAAGCTATCGCCGGGGTTGATGTTGAAAACCTTGCCTGAAATTTCGAGATCAAGTTTCCCAGATATCAAATATCCAACCTCTTGTGTGGGGCGGGTTACAGCCTTGCTGATTTCACTATTTGGCTCAAACGTGGAATGCACCATTTCGAAATCATCGGTAAGATCGGGTGACAAGAGTTCTTCGAGCAAACCGGCTGTGTGTGAGCCAAGAGGGCGGCGCGATTCTTTGCGCACCACGTAACCTGCTTCGTTCGCAAGAGCGGCTTCGTGGCGAAACAACATCGAAATAGGTACTTCGAGCAGTGCAGATATTTCACGTAAATCGCTGATAGAGGGATCAGACAGATCGCGTTCGACTTGGCTCAACCAGCCAACCGACCGTCCAAGAGCATCCGCCATACCCGCAAGTGTCATCCCACGGGATTTACGCAGTGCACGCAGGTCAGCCCCAAGTGTCTCGGGCGTTGAGATGTCAGACTGCAGCATGGAGCTCTCGTGAAAAAATGGACTACAATTTCACGGTGCTGCCGATTCTCATGAAAAATCAAGTTATTTTTTCACGAGAGTCGCAGTTAGACAAAGCTCGCATCCATAAACGTCACTTCCAAAATCTCTTTCAGAGCATCGGCATCTTGCTGCGTGAAAGCGTCTGGCTGGTCACTATCAATGTCTAACACCCCTAAAAGATTACCTTTTCCATTCCATACAGGCAAAACCAATTCAGACTTCGTCGAACTGGCACAGGCGATATGATCGGGAAACGCATCTACGTCGGCCACGAGTTGAATTTCACCCGTTCGCGCTGCTGCGCCGCACACACCGCGCGCAAAAGGGATCACAAGGCAGCCGTGCCCTCCTTGATAAGGTCCAATTTTCATTAATTCAGGGTCCGTGACTCGGTAGAAACCAGTCCAGTCAAAACGGTTGTCGCTGTGATGTAATTCACAAGCGATGGTCGCCATGAGCGCAACGGTATCGGTTTCACCTGCTGTCAAAGCGAAAATGGTTTGGCGGAGTGTATTGTAGTCAACTTGCATGATCGGTCTTTTCTTAAGTTTACGGACGTTCAATGGCGATGGCAGTTCCCTCACCCCCGCCAATACAGATTGCAGCGATTCCTCTTTTAAGGTTCCGCTTTTCCAGAGCATTCAAAAGCGTGACTATAATGCGCGCGCCTGATGCGCCGATCGGATGGCCCAGCGCACACGCCCCGCCATTGACGTTAACAATGTCATGGTCGAGACCCATTTCATGCATAAAGGCCAATGGGACAACGGCGAAGGCTTCGTTCACTTCCCACAGGTCGACATCTTCTTTACGCCATCCTATTTTATTTAGCAGTTTTTGAGCCGCCGGTACTGGTGCAGTTGTGAACAACCCTGGCGCTTGAGCATGGCTGGCGTGTCCTTTCACAATCGCACGAACAGCCAGCCCTTTGGCGCTGGTTGCATCCTCAGAGGCCATGACCAAAGCCGCCGCCCCGTCAGAGATAGACGAAGAGTTCGCCGCGGTGACAGTGCCGCCCTCACGAAAGGCAGGCTTAAGCTGTGGGATTTTATCAGGGCGCGCTGAGAATGGTTGCTCGTCTCGGGCAATAACAGTCGACCCTTTGCGGGTTTTGATCTCAACGGCTGCAACTTCTCCGTCAAAAGCGCCATCCTCTTGGGCTTTAAGCGCCCGCGAAAGGGAGGCCAATGCATAGTCATCTTGAATGCTGCGGGTAAATTGAAAGGTTTCAGCGCAATCTTCTGCAAAGGTGCCCATCAGGCGGCCTTTGTCATACGCGTCTTCCAATCCATCGAGGAACATATGGTCAATCACACTGCCATGCCCCAAACGGGCCCCGCCACGCATTTTTTCCAAAAGGTAGGGGGCGTTTGTCATGCTCTCCATCCCGCCCGCGATCATAACGTCTGATTGACCCAACGCGATCTGATCAAAGGCGATCATTGCTGCCTTCATTCCGGAACCACACATTTTATTTAGTGTAGTGGCAGGCACGTCTTCGCCAAGCCCACCAGCAAAACCGGCCTGCCGTGCTGGTGCCTGCCCCTGCCCTGCAGGCAAAACGCAGCCCATCAATACCTCGTCCACCGTATCAGCACCTGCACCCGCCATCGCAGCCTTAATCGCAGCGCCACCCAATTCCGCCGCTGACAAAGGCGCGAGAGCCCCCTGAAAACCACCCATCGGCGTGCGCGCAGCACCCGCAATAACAACGTTTTTCATTAGAACAGCTCCGAAAATTTGTGCCATGGACACGGATTGGTAAGACTTACGGCGTAATGATGGCACCGTTATGGAATACCATAGGTGCATAAAATGAATTTATCGAGCAGAACAAAAGACCAATTACGTATCGTTTCCGTTGAAGACGAGCGTATCGATGCAGCCGTTGCTATTGAATTCAAGGACGCCATGCGTGCGCAAACGGATGGTGGGCCAGAAACGGTTATCTTAGACCTCAGTGCGGTAGGTTTTATTGACTCTAGCGGTTTAGGTGCGATCGTCGCATCCATGAAACACATGGGTGAGGATCGAACCCTCGCACTGGCAGGTCTCACTCCGACTGTTGATAAGGTTTTTCGACTAACACGAATGGACTCGGTGTTCAGCTTGTTCGCAACACTAGACGGAGCTCTCAATGAACTACAGCATTGAAAATGGCAGTTTAATGGAGCAATTTGCGATGTCTCACCACGCAACAATACCAAATATCCACTTTACCGTTCAAAGCGGCACTTTTGCTGCTCGCGAAGCATCTGAACGGCTAATGACAGGTCTTGCCCCTCTTAAATTAGCGATGGAAGCCGCGGGTAACGTTGAGTTGATACTCGCCGAAGCCCTCAACAATATTGTGGAGCATGGGTATCCTGATCCACAAAATGGCGGCCCGATTAGTGTATTTTGCGAACACAAAGATGACTGCCTCCAAATTAAATTGATCGATAAGGGTATTCCCATGCCAAACGGTCAAACGCCCATAGGGCTGGCTGTCGACACTAACGTTGATTTTATGGATCTACCTGAAGGTGGCTTTGGGTGGTTTATTATCAAAGACTTAGCCAAAGAGGTGATGTATCGCCGCGTAGACGATACTAATCTTTTAGATCTTCAAATCGCAATTTCTGAGGGTGCAGCGAACTAGGACGTTCACTAATCTCCCGAGCCGCGCGAAACATCTTGAAAGTTTCACGCCCCCAACACATTTTTGCCCAAAATGACACGCATACAGTCAGTGTAGCTGCTTTGAAGCTTCCCTTGGCATCGCGTGTAACAGCCCCCACCCAGTTCGCGATGCCGAGGTACTACCCCTCCCTTAATACATCGATGGACATCTAAGCCTACTCCGCTAGGTTGCCATTAAGCAAAATGGCAGAGGTTTAGTTATGCGCAATTTCCATTTCCCTGGTAGATCACCCGTTCTCGCAAGCAATGGTATGTGCGCCACTTCGCACCCGTTGGCAGCCCAAGCTGCAATCAACATATTACAAGATGGTGGCAATGCGATGGATGCAGCCATAGCTGGCGCTGTTTTGTTGGGTATCTGCGAGCCACAAATGACAGGTATCGGCGGCGATTGCTTTGTTTTATATTCCCCTGCCGGCAGCGACGAAATTCACGCCTTGAATGGATCAGGCAAATCACCAGCAGCTTTGAACAGCGAAATGTTACGCGCTGCGGGTGAAAAAACAGTTCCAATTCATAGCGCACATGCCGTCACAGTTCCTACAGCATTGGATGCCTTTTGCAATCTGTCGGAGAACGTCGGCAAATTGGGCATTGATCAACTTCTCGCCCCAGCCATCCACTACGCCGATGCAGGTGTACCAGTTGCCCCACGGGTTGCCTTTGATTGGGCAATCGACGCGCCCACATTGCAGGGGGTCGCACGTGATCAATATTTGATAAGCGGTAAGGCTCCCAAAACTGGTCAAATCTTTCGCGCACCAGGACAAGCCGAAGTTCTGCGCCGTGTCGCCAAGCATGGACGCGACGCATTCTACAAGGGTGAAATCGCTGAGGACATGATCGCGTGCTTAACAAAAGCTGGCGGCGTTCACACAACCGAAGATTTTGCCAACGCTTCTAGCGATCAGGCGACGCCGATTGGCGGCCCGTATAAGGGCCTCGAGGTTGTTGAACATCCGCCGAATGGCCAAGGTGCGACAGCACTTTTAATGTTAAACATCCTATCCCATTTCGACATCGCATCCATGGATCCATTGGGGGCACAACGCGCTCACATTGAAGCAGAAGCGTCCAAACTTGCTTACGATGCACGTAACCGTTTTCTCGCTGATCCAGATCACACGACAAAATTGGATCACATGTTATCGCCAGAAACTGCGGCAAAACTGGCCGCTTTGATCGACCCCAAAAAAGCGATGGCCTCTGCCGCGCCACTTTCAGAATCCGTCCACAAAGATACGATCTATATCACAGTGGTTGATCGCGACGGCATGTCAGTGTCTCTGATTTATTCGATCTTCCATGGATTTGGTTCCGGCATCGCATCAGAAAAATTCGGGATTTTGATGCAAAATCGAGGGGCGGGCTTCACCCTAGAGGAAGGCCACGCCAACGAATTGCAAGGCGGTAAACGGCCCATGCATACGATCATACCAGGGATGATCCGTCAGAACGGAAAAACAGTCATGCCATTTGGCGTTATGGGCGGGGCGTACCAGCCCAATGGCCACGCGCGTTTTGCGAGCAACCTGAGCGACTTTGGAATGGACCCACAAAGCGCCATTGACGCACCACGCGCCTTTAGTGACGCTGGTATTTTGAAAGTCGAACAAGGCTATTCTGACAAAGTTCGCCAAGAGCTCTCAGATATGGGCCATGTCGTCGAAATTCCGGAGACACCAATCGGTGGAGCTCAGGCAATTCTTATTCGTGAAGACGGTGTACTCGAAGGGGCCAGTGACCCGCGCAAAGACGGTTGTGCGCTAGGCTATTAAGATTGGAAGGTGGGCCATTTGGCTCACCATTCGACCTAGTTCATTTGGAAATGAAGCGGATAAGCGCCATCTTGGAAAGGCCCAAAGAGGTCCGGGATATCAGGATGGTCCACGGGCTCACCTGAATAGTCGGCAATCAAGTTTTGTTCTGAGACGTAAGCTACATAATAGCTTTGGTCATTTTCAGCCAAAAGATGATAAAACGGCTGCTCTTTAATCGGGCGGCTGTCTTCTGGAATTGCTTCATACCAATCATCGGTATTTGCAAATTGGGGATCAACGTCAAAGATCACACCACGGAAAGGGTGTTTCTTGTGGCGGACGACTTGGCCCAGGTGATATTTCGCACGAATTCTAAGCATAACATTGCAGCCCCTATCGGTCGTTAGTAGACGTTGCAAGGGGACTTTGTCCAATTTTTGAACCCTAATTCGAGGAAACAGTCTGTGCAGCTAATCGGAACAGTCCTCGAGATCGTTGCACCCGTTTTTCTTTTGGCAGCCATTGGCTTTACCTGGGTTAAAGTGGGGCTGGAATACCGGATTCAATTTGTCACCCAAATGGCTATGACGCTTTCAGTGCCATGTTTGATTTTTGTATCCTTAATGCAGGCACAAATGGATCCTGCGGCGTTGACCGCATTAACCTTAGCATCCGTTACAGCCTACGCCGTTGTAACCGTTGTCGTTTTGGGGGTATCGCGCATTGGCCGGCTGGACAGCCGCACTTATATGGCACCGCTCATCTTTGGAAATACAGGTAATCTCGGCCTACCTTTGGCGATGTTTGCATTTGGTGAGGCAGGGTTAAGCAACGCAATTGTGGTTTTTGCAGTGATGGCGATCTTGTCGTTCACCTTTGGTATTTGGCTGGTGTCAGGAGAGGGCGCGCTTGGAAAAGTGATCCGTGAACCGCTGGTCGCCGCCACTCTGTTAGGGGGGCTGTTCCTTTGGCAAGGTTGGGAGACCCCGACATTTCTAACGAACACTTTGTCGTTAGTGGGTCAAATGGCAATCCCTTTGATGTTGATCACACTTGGTGTCGCGGTTGCGCGGCTCAATCCGCGTGGCATCGGGAAGGCCGCTTTTTTGTCTTTCGTTAAACTGGTGATTTGCACAGGAGTCGCCTGGGCCATTGCTGACTTTTTCGACCTAAGCCATGTGGCTTTTGGTGTGCTCGTTTTGCAGATTGCGACACCTGTTGCGGTCACATCTTACCTGTTGGCTGAGAAATTCGGAGCAGATTCTGATGCCGTTGCCGGCCTCGTTGTCACCTCCACAATAATGTCCGTGGGCGCATTGCCGCTGATCCTTGGTCTGTTGCTGTAGAAAACGTGATTTCCTAACGCGTAAAAATCCGTTAATAATGCAAAAAACGATAAAAAAGCGAGAGGCATATGAGCAGAACTCTTCGCGCTATGATGTTAGTATTGGCAGTTGCATCTTGCGGTGTTGGTGGGTCTTCCACCGCTCCTCGCAATTTGGACAACGCTTGTGCCATCGTCAAAGAGCGCCCAGAATATTTACGCGCGTTCCGCGCTACTGAACGCAAATGGGGGGTTCCCGTTCACGTTCAAATGGCGACGATCTACCAAGAGAGTCGGTTTATAAAGGATGCCCGACCGCCGTTCCGTTACGCGGCTGGTGTGGTTCCAATTGGGCGCCAGTCCAGTGCTCTAGGTTATTCCCAAGCCTTGGATGCAACTTGGCGCGAATATCAGGTTGAAACAGGTAAACGTGGCGCGCGCCGCACGCGGATTGCCGACGCAACCGACTTTATGGGCTGGTATATGAACAACACGCGTGAGCGGAACAATGTCTCACTCAGCGATGCGCGTAATCAATACCTTGCCTATCACGAAGGTCAAACAGGTTTTGCACGCGGCAGTTTCAACAAAAAAGCTTGGTTGGTTCGTGTCGCGGGGGACGTCGCATCCCGCGCGAACACATATCGATCACAGCTTGCGAACTGCAACACGCGCCGTCGCGGCTGATTTATTATCGCGGATCGATGTTAAACTCTCGGTTCGCGATATTTCCACCTTTGTTCAACGCACCAAGGATCACAGTTGATCGGCCACCATTGGCATCGTTGATCACCCACTGACGTAGCTCAACAGGGTTGCTTGTGAACTTTAGCTCGATGTTACCATACTCAGGGTTATCAGGATCTTGGGCAGTTACGACAGTCGCGGTACCGTCAAAGTCGTGACCAACAATCATGCGCGCCTGACTTAGATCCACATTACGGGCCAAGATCAACGAAAGTGGTGTTCGTTTTAGCGGATAGGTTTCAGGTGGTTGGTTCGATTTTTTATCAACGATGAAAACCGCTCCCTTGTTGGCAATCACAACGGCATCTTCATATTCGAATCGAACACGACCTGGACGCTTGATGAGAATGTCACCCGTGCTGATCGTGCCATCGTCGTTTATCTGTGTAAAATCACCAGAAGCCGTTGTAAGCGCGTTCAAGTATTTTGAAATTTCGTTGAGAGGTAACTTTTCCGCACTAGCCACACTCGCAATACTTGCGAATGCTGCTGCGATAATCGATTTGAAAACATATGCCATGTATGACTGGTCCTGCCGTTTCTTGTTCTACACTAAGATATAGGCAGTCGCGTCATGTTATGCGATATCAAAGCTCCTAATCGGCAGAAAAGCGTCAGTTTCCTACTGTTGAGCTCGCCCCATAGAAGTCAGGGACCAGTTGCGACATTGCACGATCCCAGCGAGTGATCGGTTGTTCTGCAACAAAGATAATATCATTTGGCCGCAGTTCAAAATGCGCAGCATAGACAAAATTCACGGCGTTCCGGGCATCTAGGTGCCACGCGGTTATCCCCTCTGAGGTTTGCAAATCTTTTCCCGCTCGCAACACATAGATTTGCGACACGTCTCCGGTTGCCACGGCAACACCACCTTTGTCATAAAGAGCGTCCATGAGCTTTGCCTTTGTCCCAAAGGGCAACGCAAAGCGAGATTGGCTTTCGACCTCACCGGTTAAATAAACGTAGTCCCGTTCGTCGGCTCCCAACTCAAGCCGCGAGATAAAATTTTCTCTGGCATCAATCAGGTTTGCGCGACGCAAGGCCAATTCGGCTTGCAGTTCCTCGAGTGCCGTTTGGCGGGCCCTTTGCCGTGTCTCAATCAACAAGAGCTGTTGTTGGAAATAGTCTTGAGCGTGTTCAAGATCATATTGCGTATCTACAAAAACGGCGTCGCCACCTATTAAGCGCATTTTTATTCGTCCGGTCTCCGCATAAAGATAAGACATTGGAATCTGGTAAAGCGTGCCGTCCCGATACAGTCTTATGGAAGCCTTAGATTGGTCGGTCACAACAATCCCACCAGCTGCCGCTAGCGCTTCATCCAAAAAGATAGGAGCCAATGTGACAGGTACAATCACTGCCTTCTCGACAGCCCCTCCGACCGAAATCTTGCGTGAATTGAACTCTGCAATTTCCAAACTAAACGTCGGCTCTATCTGGCTTTCTACAAGTTTTCGAAACAACAAGCTTTCTGCCTCTTTGATCGTAAGGCCCAAAATTTTTGCACGGCCAACCTTGGGAATGTTAATCGATCCGTCGTCTTGCACCGTATATCCTTGTCTCGAATTTTGTGCCGCAAGCAACCCAGATAATTCCTGAAGGGTTGAACCAGTCGCGGGTGTCGACAACAGCACCACGTCCCCAACCCCAATCGTGTACGGTCCTAGCTCTGGTTCCGGGGGCATCCGCAACTCTAGCGACTTGGGATGTTTTGGTGCGCTTAATGGACCTTTGGGAAGCACGCTAGTCGCCGGCAACCCATCCCCCGATCCGGCAATTGCAGAGAACACAGCAGGCAATTCTTTGGGGGTGTATTTCGAGGAGTTCGCCTGCGCGATAGAGGCGACTGTCAACGAAACAACCTGCACATTTCCGTCGTTTGGGATTATTTTTGAAGTTCGATAAACCGACCCGCATCCTGCCAGAAAAATACAGGCCGCAAAAAAGAAACCGAGCCGCAAAAAGCGTAGCAACCATGATGAGCTAACGCCACCCTTGTCAATTTTACTGTCGACCACCTGCATGTTTTCGAAACCTTCTCGCTCGGCTGTTCACATGCGTTAAGTTTTGTGCGGTTAAGGTTAATGATCTCTGAACAACCAGATGAGAAATTTACGAAATCGAACTAATCCTTAATAAACAATATCCAAATTTCCAAAATATTAACTCTTTTTGCATTTTTTGGCGGTGTACAACTGCAGCTTAAATCTTGCGAGAAACAATATGGCTCACCATGCCGCACACAATCATGCATCTACCCAAGTAGGGGCAACGAACGAAGGCATCGATTTCTCTGATCTGGTTTTTTCTATTTGGCAAAGTAAATGGTTGATCGGTTTCGCAACTGCCTTTTGCATTCTGTCTGGTGGGTACTACGCATTCGTAATGGTGCCTCCAGTTTACCAATCTTCTTCGGTTGTGATCCTTGAGCCTAAAGCAGACAAGATCGTAACCTTCCAAAACGCTTCCGCAGGGCTAAGTGGCGACACACAAGAAGTAAATTCTGAGCTCCAAATCCTGCGTGCGAGAAGCCTAATGCACGATGTTGCCCGTCATCTTAATCTTTTTAATGACACCGAATTCAATAGGACCTTAACGCCACCTACAGCCAAGGTTGTGTTGAAATCGCAGATAAAGCAGAAATTGGGTTGGTCGGCACCACCTCAACACCTTTCAAAACAGAACTTCGATAAACGCACACGGGATACAGTTGTCACTACGCTCTTAAGAAAAACACGTGTTGAAAACCTCAGACAAAGCAATGTCTTTCGCATCACTGTACGCACGAAAGAGGCTGCAAAATCAGCGTTGATTGCTGACACCATCGCGCAGCTCTACATTCAAGATCAAGTTGACCGAAAAGTTGAAACCACCGCGCAAGCCACCCGTTGGCTTGAAAGCCGCGTTGGTGAGCTGAAGGTCGATTTAGAAAATGCAGAGACCGAAGCATCCAACTTTTCGGCATCGACCAAACTTGTTTCGGCCGAAAGCTTGCAAGGGTTAAGACATCAAATCAAAGCCCTGCGCGAACGTATTGTCGCGTCTCAACAAGCGATGATGTTAACCTCTTTGAACGCGAAAAATTTGGAAGAGGCGAAGGACCTAGAGACAAAGATAGCTGCGGCGCAAGACGACCAACTCTTGGAGTTTGCGCAGAATGAATCACAAAATTCCGCCTTTGAATCCCGGTTTGAGACAATCAAAAGCCAAGCTGTTTCGGACCATTTTCAGGCGCAACAGCAACTTGAAACCCTCAAAAAGTCAGAGGTTGAATTGAGCGCACAGATTGCAAAACAAGGGCAGGATTTGATAACCCTTAGGCAGCTTAATCGTGAAGCGGAAGCCTCCCGCCTTTTATACGAACACTTCTTAACCCGCCTGAAAGAAACCGCCTCTCAACAAGGCATTCAAAGCGCTGACAGTCGGGTACTTTCGCCGGCCGTGATCCCATTTATCCCGTCCGAACCGCGCAAGGCCTTGATCGTTTCGATGTCTGCAATTTTAGGGTTGGCTGGGAGCCTTTTCTTTGTAGTACTCAAAGAGCTCAGGCGTACCAATTACCGCTCAAGGAACGCGCTTGAGCGCGGGGTCGGAATACGCAGCTTGGCTCGCTTGCCAGTGTTGCCACAGAACCGCCGCGAAGACTTTGTCGATTATCTCAACGCCAATCCCAAAAGCTTGTTCGCACATTCAATCAGGATGCTTCGCACAAATTTGCTTCTTGCACCGGCGATCAAGGCGCACTTGATCACGTTCACATCTGCACAACCTGACGAGGGCTGCGCAGCGGGTGCCGTTGCTTTGGCGTTTGACCTCGCTCGCCTTAACAAGAACGTTCTTTTGATCGATGCCAGCCAATCCGATGACAATCTTCATGCTTTTTTCGGAGACGAACCTACCCGTGGGGTTAGCTCAATTTTACGCGACGAACACGGCATTGATCAAACATTACATCGACCTGATATTTTGGGAGCCGATGTAATATTCGCAAATGACAATTCGATTGAGGCCGGTGATTTATTTCTTTCAGAAAAATTCGAGCCCT
>JALZUL010000282.1 GCA_023301665.1 Ascidiaceihabitans sp. | reverse complement strand
CAACGCCAACACCGTCACCGTTTAGCATGTTGAACACGCCTTTTGGAAAACCAGTCTCATCCATCATCTCAGCAAAGATCATCGCGTTGATTGGGCTTTCCTCAGACGGTTTCAACACCATTGTGCAGCCAGCAATTGCAGCGGCGCCAACCTTAAGCGTGACTTGATTCATCGGCCAGTTCCACGGCGTGATCAACGCGGCAACACCAACGGGTTCGTAAATGATCCGATCATTCGGGGCGTGCGCACCAAGGGGACGGTTAAATTCAAATTTCTCTGCCGCCTTGATGAAGTTCTTAAGATGATAAGACCCCGCACCAACCTGACTGGAACGCGACATAGAAATCGGCGCACCCATTTCAGCACTCATGGATGTGGCCAAATCCTCAGCACGAGATTCGTAAATTTCGACCAGCTTGGTCACATAAGCGATGCGCTCTTCCACTGGGGTGGCCATCCAGCCGGGTAGTGCAGCTTTGGCCGCGGCGATCGCTGCGTTGGCGTCTGCCTCGGTGCCTAGCGTGATCACTGCTGTCGGTTCTTCAGTCGAAGGATCGATGACATTGTGCTCAGTGCCGCCTTGGCTTTTGACCCATTCACCATTGATGTAAAAATCACGTTTCTCTTGCATGACATGTCTCCTGATCGCATGCTGCACTGCTTCAAATCAGTGCCAATTGTAAACACTGTGTCACCACCCTAAATTAGTATCAAGGACAAGGATGTACCCATACAAAGCTAACGCTAGTTTAGGGACAGAAAATGAAAGACATTAGGAGAAAAGCATGAGCCTGCGTATCAACGACACGATCCCGAACCTGACGGTCGAGACCGACCACGGCACGATTGAACTTCACGACTGGATTGGCGACTCTTGGGCGATCCTTTTCTCGCACCCCAAAGATTTCACACCCGTTTGCACTACCGAATTTGGCGCAGTTGCTCAGTTGGCTGATGAATGGGCCGCACGTGGTACCAAAGTGATTGGCGTATCCGTCGACGGCGTTGAGGATCACAAAAAATGGAAAGGGGATATCGAAAAAGTCGCTGGTACAGCAGCTGGTTTCCCAATCATTGCCGACAGCGGACTAGAGGTTTCTAAAGCCTTCGACATGCTGCCAGCAGAAGCCTACTTGCCAGACGGCCGCACACCTGCAGACAGCGCGACAGTGCGTTCTGTTTTCATCATTGGGCCAGACAAACAGCTAAAGCTATCTATGACGTACCCAATGACTGTTGGCCGTAACTTTGCCGAAGTTCTGCGCGCATTGGATGGTTTGCAAATGTCCGGAAACGGCGTCGCAACCCCTGCCAACTGGGTGCCCGGCGACGATGTGATCATTCCTGCGACACTCAGCGATGAAGACGCAAAAGCTAAGTTTGGTGATTTCGAAACGGTACTGCCGTACCTGCGCAAAACAGCTGCGCCAAAGTAGGTTTATAACGAACAGGGAAGCGGGCGGTATTCATTCTGTCTCGGGCATTGAACCCCGATAGGATAGACCCGCTTCCCTGTGCAGAATCGATTTTGTGGGAGAAAAATGAATCCCTCGATCGGCTCATAGGGCGCTGCCAGCTGTTATTTGCCTAAATACTCGGCATCCCTGACCATGGTCAGACCTACACCCCGCCCTAAGCCAAACACCGCTATGGAGACAAATTTATCGCTTCCGATCAACGCTCTACACTATTTAGACTTAAGCAAAACGCACTGCATCGCTATTCTTGATCTAGGACCTTTTTAGCGGCTCGGAAACACTCCAGCCCCTGCGGTACCCCACAATAAATCGCGATGACATGGATGATGGCGCGGATTTCTTCTTTGGACACGCCGTTGTTGATCGCTCCGCGACAGTGTAATTCCCATTCCGACATTTTCCCCAAAGCGCCGATCATGGACAGATTCATCATTGATCTGGTTTTGGCATCGATGACATCATCACCCCAACCAAATCCCCAGCACCATGCCGTCATCGCCTCTTGAAACGGTCTGGTGAAATCATCTGCCGCGGCGAGGTTGTTTTCAACATATTCTGCCCCAAGCGTAGCCTTGCGCTGCTCGAGGCCTTTGAGAAACAGATCTTCGTCAAACGTGTTCATGTCGGGGTCCTTATGGTTGAGTTTCTGTCAAAGTGATGCCCTCAACAATGACGATATTGGCTTGGCACGCGGCATCACGATGAGCGCGAGCCGCTTGGTATTCGGGGGATTTATAACAAGCCAATGCTTGGTCTTTTGATGCAAATTCGATGATCACATGACGCTGGAACTCTTCGCCTTCCAAAGTTTGCGCATCACCACCGCGCGCCAAAAAGCGTGCGTTGTATTTGGCAAATGCTGCCGGGGCATGTTTTTGATACCCAGCGTAGCGGTTCGGATCTGTCACTGTGACGAAGGCAACCCAATATCCTTTAGTCATTTTCAGCCTCCAACGCAGTGTCATGCAAGAACTTGTTGGCGATACGTGCCGCATCCGAGATATGATCCTCGACGGCTTGTCGCGCCTTCATTGCATCGCGGCTGAGAATGGCATCGTGTATCGCAACCATATGACTCATGCCTGATCGTTCGCGGGTCTGATCTGTGATGGTGAGTGTGCGCAACCGGCTGATCCGGCCATTCAGGCGTTGAGCGATTTCCCAAGCGATGCTGTGTCCTGCCTCTTGAAAAATCAGGTGATAGAAATGTGTCGTTGCTTGCAGAAAGTCAGACCATTCAGTGTCATGTATTTTACTTTGAAGGACAGCCAATGCCGCCGAGAGTTTCGGGGCAAAATCTGGCCCTTGCATCTCGGCGCAAGCGGCGACCGCAGAACCTTCAAGCTGACGTCGGATATCGTAGACTTGTTTGGCTTGGTCCCAATTAAGTGTCGCAACAATCGGACCGCGGTTGGGGATAATCTCAACCAGCCCTTCCGCCTCAAGATAGCGGATCGTTTCTCGCACGACTGTCCTGCTGACCCCAAGCTGTTCACATAGGGGCCGTTCAACCAAACGCGCTCCGGGTGCAAATCTGCCGTCTAGAATAGCCTCCCTCAAACGCTTTTGTACGATATCACGGAGCGTTTGTGGGGCTTGGTCAATTTTTTCTAACGTCATTTCAGATTGTTCCATAGCTGACATCATAACAGGACCTTTCTTCAATGAATAGCACGATTGACATATCGTATGATGGTATACCATCATGCAGTTATAATTTATTCTTCAAGGGAATCGCTGATGCCTGCTGAAATTCGCAAAACACTTTTGCATATCGAAAACACACTTATCGAAGGCGGCAAGGCTGCAGAGGTACCTTTGAAAATGATCGCGGCGATTGCTGTCATCCGAAACCCGTGGGCGGGTCGTGGTTTTGTCCAAGACTTGTCTCCAGAAATCCGCGATTGCGCGTCGGGCCTTGGGGCTTTGCTGACAGAAATGGTTCTGGATGCTGCGGGCGGGGGCGATAAAGTCGAAGGATATGGCAAGGCTGGGATCGTTGGCTTGAACGGCGAGGTCGAGCATGCCTCAGCGTTGATCCACACTTTGCTTTTCGGGAACCACTACCGCAACGCGGTTGGTGCAAAATCCTATCTGTCGTTCTGCAATACACGCGGTCCAGCGAATGCCCCGTTGATGATCCCCTTGATGGATAAAAACGATGGCGGAAAGCGGTCGCATTACCTGACGATCCAGACTTCAGTGGCGGACGCCCCGGCGAGCGACGAAATTCTGATCGCATTGGGGGCTTCAATCGGGGGGCGTCCGCATCATCGCATCGGCGATCGTTATCAGGACCTAAAGGAGTTGGGGCATGACGTTGACAACCCTGCGTCTGTCTAAGTCCGGTCAAACTATCACCCTACGTGATCAAGGGGCTGGTGCGCCGCTATTGTTAATCCACGGTGTGGGGATGCAATCAGCGGCTTGGGGGCCGCAGATCGATACCTTTAGAAAAACCCATCGTGTGATTGCCGTGGATATGCCGGGACATGGGGGAAGCTCCCCGCTCGCAGCCGGTAGCGATTTGCGGGACTTTGTCGCGTGGTGTTACGATGTTGTGCTGACCTTGGATGTTGGGCCTGTAAATATCGCAGGACATTCCATGGGGGCGTTAATCGCCGGTGGTTTTGCAGTAGAGCATCCGGAATTGACCACGCGCGTCTGTCTTATCAACGGCGTTTACCTGCGAGATGCTGCTGCGCGAGAGGCGGTTATAAACCGTGCAGACCGGATCAAAGCGGGTGAGATCGACCTCGAAACCCCTCTGTCACGTTGGTTTGGCGACAGTGCACCAGATGTCGCGGCCCGAGCCGAAGTTGCTGAATGGTTAAGCGCAGTGGATCTCGACGGTTACGCAACTGCCTATAGCGCTTTTGCACAGGGCGACACGACTTATGGGATGCAGTACGCCCAAATATCATGCCCCTTTGTTGCGCTCACAGGCAGCGACGATCCAAATTCAACGCCGGCAATGTCACAGGCAATGGTCGCGCATGCACCCAATGGCCATGCGATCATCATCAAAGGCCACCGGCACATGGCAACGCTAACCGCGGCTGAGATCGTAAATGCACATTTACAAGCATGGTTGGAAATGCCCCTGCCAAAAAGGAGCTGTAATGACGTCGCTTGATCCCCGTGCCCTACGCAATGCCTTTGGTAGCTTTATGACTGGTGTGACTGTCGTGACGGCACATGACAAAGACGGCAATCCCATTGGCTTTACCGCCAACTCGTTCACGTCAGTGTCGCTGGACCCACCAATGGTGTTGGTTTGCTTGGCCAAAACATCCAAGAACTACGACGCATTGATCGCAGCGGATGGGTTTGCGGTGAATGTTCTCGCCGAGACACAGATCGAGGTATCCAACACCTTTGCCCGCCCCGTCACAGACCGTTTTGCCGCAGTCGATTGGGCCAACGGCCCGCATGGGTCGCCTATCATCGCGGACGTGTCCGCTTGGTTTGATTGTGCGATGCACAAGACCGTTGATGCGGGCGACCATGTCATCTTGCTTGGCACAGTCATGGCCTTTT
>JALZUL010000281.1 GCA_023301665.1 Ascidiaceihabitans sp. | reverse complement strand
AGATCGAGATGGCATGAATTATGCCGTCGGCGATGGTTTCGGGACGACTGGTTGGATAACGCATTATAGTACCTTTGTAGGGTGGTGTTATTTTCGCCGTTGCCGAAGCTTATGCCAATGGTAAATTGTCGGTGCTAACGCAAGGTCATAGACCCGACACAAGAGCCAGAAAAGGCCGGGTAAACTCACGATTTTTGCGAGAAGCTGATATCGTGGCATCGCCTGCCACAAAACGACAAATGCGGGGAGGCCAGAATGAAGCATCCCGTGATGTTCCACATAGAGCCGGCGTGCGGCTTGGTCTTGGGTGATGCCCCATGTTGAAAGCGCATCGCTGTTGAGATCGTCAAACCGAATGGTCAGATCAGTCTTTTGAGCATAGTTTTGATAATGATTGATCTCAAAATTACACACCGGGCATTCGGCGTTGTACAGCACTTTGGTAGGTTCATCACTCATACCATTCAGATAGGGCGGATATAGGCCGCTACAATGGGATCAACGCGGTTTATTCCCATCGATCCAACGGGACATAAGCGTTTTGTTTTTAAAGCACTCTTGGGGCACTTCGCGACGTTTTAGGCGTGCGATCCGTTCTGCAAATTGTACTTGTTTGGATGACGGATATTCGGAAAACTTCCCAGTCAGCGGCTTGGGCTTATGTTTGTCGATCCATTGAGACAGACCGTGACGGGTAGAGAATAGCGTTGTTGGCACATCCAGCTTGGCCTTGCGCGCGATAGATGTTGCGAACTCGATCTGCTTTGGCGTGGCGGCCACAGGGGCTTCGATTTTCATGGCACCCTGTTCTGGGGTAAAGACGCCAGGTAGGTGATTTTGAAATGACATAACAAACGCTCCTTTGTTCTCATATGGAACATTAATAGAACATAAGTGGAACATCTGCAAGTCTTGTGATTGTGCGGTGCGCGCCAGGCGCACCTCACGTGATCAAAGTTTGTTGTGCGAACCGTCGCAAATTGGAGATTTTCCCGTGGCTTTGCAGCCGCAGAAGAACACTTTTTTGCTTTCTTCGGGTGTGAATTTTTGGGGCGCGAAATCTGTGCCTTTGTGGGAGCCGTCACAGAACGGTTGTTTGCTCGATTCGCCGCAGGTGCAGTAAAAGTAGGATTTCCCTGCTTCGACTTCGATGGGGTAGGGACCCTTTTGGGCGATTTTTGGTGCGGTCATATTGGCTGCCTTTGATTTTGGTTGCTGGAAACCTTAATAAAAGCAGATGACGTAAATAACAAACCAGAGTCTTCAAGATGACAAAATCTGATGACAGGCTAGTCGGGCGAGAATATTTAAGGACTACAAATGGCGATTAATCGTAAATTCAACGGCTTCTTTGCTGAAATTTTTGGATCATTGTTGAAATCGGCGGGGCGTTTTGTCCTTGCCTTTTCGATAGGCACGGGAGCTTCGGCGGTGGTTTGTTTGTTTTATGGAATTCCTGTTGCGCTTTCGCTGATCGGAGGCCTCATTGTACTTGGAATTGCTGTGGCATTGATGTCAGATAGCTTATTTTTTTGACTAGTTTCCTTAAGAGAGCGGCACTGCATACGGAGTCATAAAAGGCAGCCAAATCAGGCATTCGTGATGAGATACCTGATCTGACCACAATCTTTACCCGCGGGTCATAAACCGCTCGTTCACAACACCTTTGAAGCAGCGTGGGAAGAATGGATAGCTGTCGGTGGCAAAGTAGGTGTAAATGCCGCTCACCATAGCACCGTTGCATTCATCCAGTGTTCCTGTTCCGGCCTTATATTCGAAATCTTCCTCGAAAGTTCCATCATAGGCACCGTGTGGTTCGGTGGGACGTTTACCCGTTTTTAGCTGCCATGATGATACGACTGAACTGGGGCTGTAATGTATTTCGAAACCATCAGGCGCAAAGCCGATATGTGTGCCATCTTGTGATGCCAAATAGTCGGGTGAAACGTGGTGGTAATGATAAAGCCCTGAACGGTCTACGTGTGCGTTCTGGTCGTCCATTCCTAAGCTGCGTGGGTTGTGCATGGCCTGCTGGTGCCACCCGCTTGAGGGATCACGGCTAAAGCCGCGACGCCCATCTGCGTCGTAATATCCCGCAGTGTAAGGGCGGAAGGGGACGCCAGTTATTGAGACACCGACGGTCATCAAGCCTTCGGTCGTGCGATTTGCGAGCTTTGGTTGGCTTGGGAAGCAGAACTTTAGGTTTTGTGACCGAAATGCATTCGGGTTTGCCCGATTTGGGAATTTCCCCATGTCGTGGTTTGGCGCACCGTTTGAGGTGATGCAGGTCACTGCGCCGTCATCTGCGACATCCGAAACGTTGTCATGGGCAGCGGCTGAGATTGGTAGGCTTACCAAAACCAAAGTTTTTAAAATGTAGCGTGACATAGGCGCTCTCCGACTGTTGTTACCTAGATAGAACGAGGCCAGGTTTGTTTTCCGTCGGAGAAATTAAGATGAGTTATGTCGCGAGCTTACCCCAGAGGTCATATTCACCCGCCTCGTCGACTTCGACCGTCACGATATCGCCGACGTTTAACTCCTCGAATCCTTCGTCGATGAACAGGTTGCCATCAATCTCGGGCGCGTCTGCTTTGGTGCGGCAGGTTGCGGCGTCTTCGTCAATTTCGTCGATGATCACGTCGATGCGGGTGCCGACTTTGGCCTCGAGCTTAGCTTCGGAAATTGCTTGAGCTTTTTCCATAAAGCGGTTCCAACGATCTTGTTTGATCTCAGCGGGAACATGATCTGGCAGCGCATTAGAGCGCGCGCCTTCGACGTTTTCGTATTGAAAACAGCCAACGCGGTCGAGCTGAGCCTCGTCCATCCAATCGAGTAGGGTCTGGAACTCAGCTTCCGTCTCGCCGGGGTAGCCGACAATGAACGTAGAGCGCAGCGTGATATCTGGGCAGATGTTGCGCCATGCCGCGATCTCATCAAGGGTTTTGGAGGCAGCCGCTGGTCGTGCCATACGTTTCAGCACGTCAGGGTGTGCGTGTTGGAAGGGGATGTCGAGATATGGCAAAACGCCGTTGGATGGATCAGCCATCAACGGGATCATTTGGCGCACGTGGGGGTAGGGGTAGACGTAATGCAGGCGGACCCAAGCCCCTAGGCTGCCCAAATCACGGGCTAGGTCTGTGATGTGCGCGCGGTGGCCACGATCTTCGGCGTGTTTGATATCGACGCCATAGGCTGACGTATCTTGTGAAATCACGAGCAGTTCTTTGACGCCTGCATCCACCAGTTTTTCGGCTTCACGCATCACTGCATGGGCGGGGCGCGACGCAAGGCGTCCGCGCATGTCGGGGATGATGCAGAATTTACATTTGTGATTGCAACCTTCAGAGATTTTTAAATAGCTGAAGTGACGCGGTGTGAGTGACACGCCCGAGGCCGGTAGTAAATCGATGAAAGGGTCGGGCGAGGGTGGCACGACCTCGTGCACCGCATCAAGCACTTGCTCGTATTGATGTGGTCCTGTCACTGCAAGGATCTTGGGATGGTGTTCACGGATATAATCCGGCTCCGCCCCAAGACAGCCTGTCACGATGACTTTGCCGTTTTCGTTGAGCGCCTCACCAATCGCATCAAGGCTTTCGGCCTTGGCACTGTCAAGGAACCCGCAGGTGTTTACGATGACCGCGTCGGCCCCTGAATAGTCCGGTGAAACGCCGTAACCTTCGGCCCGCAGGCGCGTGAGAATACGCTCACTGTCGACCAATGCCTTTGGGCAGCCAAGTGACACCATGCCGATGCTGGGTTGGCCTGTACGCACAGGTTCACGCACTTGCAGTTTCGGGGCGAGGTCGGGGCGAATATTGGGCGGGTTTGTGCTCATGACTTTGCCTATAGTGGATGGGCGTACAGAGGGGAAGGGTTCAGGGATTGAGCTACGCCTTTGTGCAGCATAAGTGTAGTATAAACAGGTATTGGAGTGCTGGGTATGAAATGGGTTTTTCGGATTATCGGAGCATTGGCTTTGATCATTGTCGTGATGATTGTTGGGGTATTTTTCATCCCAGCTGACCGCATAGCGCAGGTCGCGGCCGAACAGATCAGAGCACAAACTGGGCGCGATGTGTCGATCACGGGCGATGTGTCGATGACCATTTGGCCGGTTCTTGGCGTTTCTGCCGGTGAGATCGAGGTGGGCAATGCCGAATGGTCGACGCAAGGGGCGATGTTGAATGCTAAGAATGCAGCAATTGGGATCGATGCGGTTGCTTTGCTGAGTGGCGAGATCAAGATCACCAATATTGAGGCTGCCAGCCCAACCGTCCGCTTGGAGAGCCGTAAAGACGGTCGCGCAAGCTGGGTGTTTACTGACGCAAGTGGCGAAGCTGCAATTGAGACCGAAGTTGATCCCGACCGTGAGGCACAGGCGTTTATTTTACAACGCTTGTCTATCACTGACGCCACGTTGATCTATGACGCTGAAGGCAGTGATCTGGTATCGTATTCGGGCGTCGATTTGTCTTTAGATTGGCCAGAACGTTTGGGGGCTGCTGACATTCGTGCAACTTTGCGCCCAGCCGGTTCTGATGTGGATGTAGTTGCGCGCATTGACGGTTTTGCTGGGTTTATAGCAGGGCAAGTGCAGCCAGTTGTGGCAGAGATTGAAACTGCGGGTGGTTCGCTTTCTTTGAATGGCCGGGCAAGCACTGCAGGTGATGTTGCCGGGCAATTGAGTTTGAAGATGTCCAGTACCGACCAGTTCTTGCGTAGCTTGGGTTTAAGTGGTGCTGATCTGCCACGTGGTCTGGGGCAGTCCGTCGATATGAGTACTCAATTGACGCTAACGGCCGAGCGAAATTTATCCTTACGGGAACTCTCTGCGGATTTGGGTGGCAATCAGATTACTGGTGCTGCGGATATTTCGTTGAACGGCACACCGAACATCAACGCTCAGTTTAACGCAGGTGCGTTCGATTTGACGGGGGCCACGGAAAGCGGCGACAGCAATGGTGGCGGCGATGTCGCGTCTTCGGCAGGGGCAGGGTGGTCTAAGGCAACCATTGATGCCTCAGGTCTCGCGGCGTTTAATGGTGAGATTGCTTTGAACGCGAGCAGTATTGATTTGGGAACCTTCAAACTAGGGAAAACCCGCGCTTTGATCACCAATGATAATTCGCGTGCGGTGTTCGAGCTTCGCGAAATTCAGGCTTATGAAGGCACTGTTTCTGGTCAATTCGTTATGAACAATCGCAGTGGCCTGTCTGTTGGCGGTAAGATCAACGCCTCAAACATCTCGATGCAAAGTGTTTTGAATGACGCGCTGTCTATGGATCGTTTGACTGGTACGGGGGACGCCGAGATTTCGTTCTTGAGCAGTGGATCCTCGGTGGATGCAATCATGCGTGCAATGTCAGGTAATGGCGCGTTGCGTTTGGGAGCAGGGACAATCCAGGGGTTGGATTTGAACACGCTGATGGGCAATGGCGGTGGCACCGGAGGCACTACTGTTTTCGATAGTTTCGGGGCAACGTTTACGATGCAGGGCGGCAATTTGCTCAACGATGATTTGTTGTTTGCGTTGCCAAACTACGAGGCGCGCGGTTCTGGGCGTGTTGGCTTAGGTGCGCAGGATATTGATTACTTGTTCACGCCTTCTGCTTTACGCGCCAATTCGGGCGCAGGGCTTGCGATTCCGGTGAGTATTAAGGGACCTTGGTCTGACCCGAGTATTCGCCCTGACCTCGAGGCTGCGATTGATCTTAACCTTGCGGAAGAAAAAGCGAAACTCGAGCGAAAGGCGAAAGAGCTTGAGGTTGAAGCGAAAGCCCGTGCTCAAGAAAAGATCGAAGAAAAGTTGGGTGTGGTGACACAGGAAGGGCAATCTGTCGAAGACGCTGTAAAAGACAAAGTCGAAGATAAGTTGAAAGGTCAGTTGTTGAAATTGTTCGACTGACCTTTGGATAAGGCGCAGGACGTGAGCGTTCTGAGCCAATGATCACAAAAAAGCGGCCCAGGTTTTTAAAACATGGGCCGCTATTGTTTTAGAGAACGAGTGGCCGTGCTTTGGCGATCGCGTCGAATTGCATCAATGTTTCGACCAAGTCGGGCATCTGATCAAGATACACCATGTTGGGGCCGTCTGATGGTGACTTGTCGGGATCTTCATGTGTTTCGATAAACACTGCTGCAGTGCCAATCGCGACGGCTGCTCGTGCCATCAACGGCGCAAATTCACGTTGCCCGCCTGTAGAACCACCGAGACCCGCGGGTTGCTGGACCGAATGTGTTGCATCCATCACGGTTGGATATCCCGTCGCGCCCATTTGAGGTAGCGACCGCATATCAGTGACCAATGTGTTGTACCCAAATGACGTGCCGCGTTCCGTGAGCAGGATACGATTGTTTCCAGTGCTTTCGATCTTGGTTACGATGTTTTGCATGTCCCATGGGGCAAGGAACTGCCCTTTTTTGACATTAATTGCCGCGCCAGTATTTGCAGCCGCGAGGATCAAATCCGTCTGGCGGCACAAGAGGGCAGGGATTTGCAGAACCTCACACACTTCTGCAGCAGCGCTACATTGATCAGGAGTATGGATATCCGTAAGGACGGGCACCCCAATGGCAGACTTTACAGATGCGAGCATCTCAAGGCCTTCTTCCATGCCTGGTCCACGAACCCCCTTGATGGACGTGCGGTTGGCTTTGTCGAAGCTGGCTTTGAATATGTATTGCGCCCCGAACGCATCGCAGGCTTCTTTCATTTTACCTGCGATCATCTGGGCATGATCTGCGCTTTCCAACTGGCATGGGCCCGCTATGATGGTGAGCGGTTGCTCATTGCCGATTTTGAGGTCAGCGACTTGTACTGTTTTCATGTTATGCAGTTACCTGTTCGCGAAGGATTGAGGCGGTGAGTGAAATCATCAGGTAGATGCCGCCAAAAATGAGGAAAGCCAAAATGGTGTTTTCAAAGGAACGTGGATAGCTCGCCTCTTGGGGGGCAACCGGATCCACAGCTACAGTAAGGTAACGTACCTGACGACTTGCTTCAGTGCGTGCTTGGTCTAGCGTTGCTGTCGCGGCCTGCAACCCTATATCAGAGTTCGCGAGATCTGCTTGAGCCAATTGCATCGCAACGGCTTGTTGTGCCAGAGATATTTGCCCTTCAGGTGCGCTGCTCATCCGTTCATTAAGCTTAACTAACTGTTGGTTTAAACGACGAACGTCGCCTTCAACACCTTCGACTTTTGCACGGTTTGGATTGCGGTTGTCTAAAAGTGCTGCAAGCTCTAGCTCTTTTTCAATGATCAAGGTTTCGTATTGCGTGATCGTTCCGCGCAAGGATGCAATGACGGCTTCTGGATCGACGCCGTTTTCGACCTGCAATTTGATTAAAGCTGTTTGCGATTCTTTACGCGTTTCTTGAGCTTTTTCATATGCCGCGGTCGCATCGCGCATCGTGTCATTGCGCTTTTGTTGGCTCAGGCTGTTAACCCGCTCTTGAGCATATGAGATCAAACGGCGAGAGAACTCAGCAGACAACTCAGGATCCGCAGCGATTGCTTCCATACGGATCATCCCCTCGGTGGGGTCATATCCAATTTTGATGTTCTTTTTATAGAGCTTGTATGCTTCTTCATTTGTCGGGTTTTCACTGAGGCGTTGGATAGGGTCGACATCTTCGCTTTTGAAATGTGCTTTGAAGCCAAGAGCGGCATCCAAACGTATCATTGCGTCTTTGGATTGCAGATATTCTTGGACTGCGATTGCGTCAGAGTTTGTCGCGAACTGAGTTGGCAAAAGTCCACCCAATGGCCCTGCACCACCTGAGCCTTCGTTTTGGATGATTAAGAAGCCACTGTCAGTCGCATACATTGGCGTCGCGACTTTATAAAAATAATATCCGGCCAGCATCGTTGGTAGGGCGATAAAAAAGGCTAAACGCACCAAAAGGAGAGCGAGCTTTTTACGACGGCGTGAACCAATATCACGTTGAATTTGGGCGATCTCACGAATGCGGCGTTCTGCGGGGTTCACTTCAGTCGAGGGAAGCGATTGTTTTTGAACTGGAACGGTCTGGGGCAATTGTACACGCCCAGAGCCCGCGCCGCCTTTTTGAGCAGGAAGGCCAGCCATTGCGTCGGGTGCTCCCCCCTCGTGTTGCTCAGCACCTGCTTGTGGCACAACCAGCTCAAGTGTGTTGGACCGTTGGAACGGATCTATACCCTTTTCGCGCAGCATACGTACTGCATCAAAGTCGGAGGTCGCAGGCAGCCCATGTTTGTGCGCGACGCGTCGCGCCATGCGCAACTGACGCCCAGTTAAACCCTCACGACGAATCGCATCGATATCCGTTTCTCCTGCCACCTGTTTGGCGCTGGCGATATCCCCGGTTTTGCCAACATCTCTTGTCGAAGAGGTGGCTTGAACGGTGTCGTCTCCACGTGTTTTTTTCGCGGGGCGTGCGGGTGCCTCGGCGTTTTCTGGCTGCATTGAAGCTTGCGCGGTTTGACGAAGCTGATCAGCCGCGCGCCCTTGTGAACGGGCTTGCTCAGACTCTTGCGAAGACGCCAGCGTGGATGGCGCATTACGTTTTATACGGAACTTTCTAGCCTTCGTGGGTTTCGTAGTCATAAAGCTGCTTTGCCTCTTCCAAGGTATCAAACATGTGCAATTGGCCATCCAAGAGGACGGCCGCAGAGCGGGCGAATTTTTCTAAAGTTTCGGCTTGGTGCGAAACGATGATGATGGTTGTTGTCCGTAAACGTTCCTGCAGGATTTCACCGGCTTTCCTGTTGAATTCGGCATCTGTAGTACCGGGCATGCCTTCATCGATTAGGTACATGTCAAAGTCCAATGCAAGCATCAATGCAAAGGAAAACCTTGAGCGCATACCTGCTGAGTAGGTTCCCAAAGGTTGGTCGAAATATTCGCCCAAACCACAGAGCCAGCGGCAGAAGCCTTCGATATAGTCAGGATCGAGCCCATAGAGTCGGGCGATGTAGCGTGAATTTTCCATCGCGGAAACTTTGCTGATAACGCCACCCATAAATCCTAACGGAAACGAGATGTTACAGTTTCGGCGAATTTCACCTTCGTCGGGTTTCTCTAAACCAGCCATCATATTGATTAAAGTTGTCTTGCCGGTACCGTTAGGTGCGAGAATGCCCATCGAATTGCCAAGTTCCACGCGAAAAGACACACGATCAAGGATAACCTTGCGCTGCGTGCCTGTCCAAAAGGACTTGCTGACATTTTCAAACTCAAGCATCGAGTGCTCCGGTGACTGCTTTTTCCGGCTCCACCATTTTATATAGGGGTTGTTCCGGATCTCACTAAACGAGATTGGTAACTTTATAGTCACCGACTTTGGCCATATTATGTCCAAGATCGAAACAAATGTACATCGGTCGCTTAACTGTTCACGGAACAGTGGGGTTGCTTTGCTACGGGTCGGGTAGGCCCATGGGGGGCAGCGCTTACAAATACGGGCAAAACACTAAGGTGTTGTTTGGAGCCTAACGCCGCGAAACTTGTTGCGGCAAGGGGTTGAAGGTTAGGCCATAGGAAGATTCTATTTTCACTCTTCTAGAATTAACGAAGGGAGCTGACTTGTTGTTGGCCCTTGATCGGCTACATTCGGATCATGTCTGAATTAAGCCGTGAAATCCAAAATTGTCGCTTGTGCGCAGATCGCTTTAAGGCGACCCATACCGAACATGAGCCGCGGCCTGTTGCATGGTTTCAAAAAGGGGCACGCATATTGATTGCAGGGCAGGCACCAGGTGCGCGTGTACATGAATCGGGGCGCCCATTCACCGACCTCTCAGGGGATCGATTACGTGCTTGGTTGGGAATTGATGAGACTATTTTTTATGATCGATCCCAAATAGCGATCGTCCCGATGGCTTTTTGTTTTCCCGGGTATGATGCAAAAGGTTCCGATCTACCGCCTCCTAAAGTTTGCGGCTCGACATGGCACGATCGTGTGATGGAGCACTTGGGCGAGATGCCTTTAACTGTTCTAGTGGGTGGCTATGCTCACAAATACCATTTGGGGGTCAAGACCGGTGTGACACAAACGGTTAAAGAATGGCGCAGCCGGGCACCGCACGTCTTTGCCTTGCCACATCCGAGCTGGCGCAATACGGGGTGGATCAAGAAAAATTCGTGGTTCGAAAGTGAAACACTCCCCAACCTGCGGGCACGGGTACAAGAGGTACTAAATGACTGAACTAACCCTTTTAGATGCAGCCCATGCTGCGATGGAAGCTTCTCCCAATGATGATGCTTTGCGGTTGGCGTTTTATGAGCGTCTGGGGGATGGGGAGCTGTTTTTATTGCTTGAGGCAGAAGCTGAAGGCGAAACGATTTCGCCACAAACCTTCGATGTTGGTGCAGGCAAGATTGTTTTGGTCTTTGATAGACAAGAACGATTAACGACCTTTACTGGCGAAGCCGCGCCTTACGCAGCGGTATCAGGTCGTGTGATTACACAATTACTGGCGGCACAAGGTTTAGGTTTGGGGCTAAATCTAGAGGTAGCGCCATCGTCGTTTCTTATGGATAGCGATGGGGTGCGCTGGTTGGCGGAAACATTGGGGCATGCTCCTGATGAAATTGAGGCTGCGATTTCGGAGGTTTCAGCCCCAACGGGACTTCCTGAAACGCTTATAACTGCGATCGATACCAAATTGGCAACAGCGACAGGTTTGGCATTAAGCGCCTATCTGGTGGGTGTGAAATATAAAAACGGCAACAACGGACATTTGCTGGGATTTGTAGGTGCTTTGCCAGATGCGGAAGGGGCCTTGGCGCAAGCTGCAGGTGAAGCACTCACATTCTCTGGGATCGAGGCGGGCGCGATGGATGTTGGATTTTTTGATGGCAAGGACCCGATTACCCCAAGTCTGGCTCGTGTCGGTTTGCGTTTTGATTTGCCGCAGCCTGCAGATGTACAACAAGTAGAGTTTACCGCCCCCGGGTCAGATCCTGACAAACCACCGCGCTTGAGCTAAGGGATAATTGTCCTTTCACAAGGTCGCGAGGTGGGATGCTTTTGCGGACTGTTTCGGATTACTCTTAGGTTAAATGGAACCCAAAGACTGGTGTATTGGTTATGACTGAAAAGACAACATTCACACGTCGCCGCATTCTGACAGGCGGTAGCACATTGGCTTTGGGTGGCGCTACAATTTTTGCCGCGAATTGGTTCAATGTTGGCGCACAAGCTGGGCAAGACGGTACATTGACCACACCACAAGCCCACGAGGCCGCTGTGAGTGGCGACATTACCCTCGTTGATATCCGTCGTCCTGATGAGTGGGCGCGAACCGGTGTCGGGCAAGGAGCTGTCCCGATCAACATGCTGGATCGCGATTTTATTGAACAGGTTTCTGCTCAAGTGAATGGTGATCATTCGGCACCTGTGGCGCTCATTTGTGCACGTGGAGTGCGCTCTCGTAAAATGACTGCCCGTCTACAAAAAGCGGGCTTCACAAACATTATTGATGTGCCAGAAGGCATGTTGGGATCAGGTGCGGGACCCGGATGGATTAAGCGCGGTTTGCCAACGGTTTCCAAAAAATAAAGGCGCTTTTGATGCTGAAGTTTCTGTTGCCGTGGGCGTTCGTCGCGGCAAGTGTGTCTGTAGCTCAAGCCGAATGTGGTAGCTTAGGCGACGCTTGCGAGGTCGATGAGGGGTCTTACCTGATCGCATTACCCGAAGGGGAAGCCAAAGGCAGTATCATGTTTTTGCATGGTTTTGGAGGATCAAGTAAAGGCACGGTACAAATGTCTTGGGTGCAAGATGCCCTCGCGCGGGGCTATGCGGTGATAGGTCCAAACGGCACTGTTCGAGGTGATGCAAAGTCGCCGCGACGCTGGTCGTTCCATCCCGATTGGGAACAAGAGCGTGATGAGGTTGCGTTTCTCACATCCGTGCGTGACGACGCAGCAGTGCGGTTTGGCTTAGACGCAGATACTATGGGGTTGGGCGGTTTCTCTATTGGGGGATCGATGACTTCATATGTGGCATGCACTGCGCCAGAGAGTTTTGATGCCTATCTACCCGTCGCTGGCGGGTTTTGGCGGCCACATCCCACAGAATGTGAAGGACCAGTTCGTTTGTTGCACACTCACGGCTGGACCGACACGACGGTTCCTTTGGAAGGGCGTGTGGTTAGAGGTAAAGATATCAATGACCCAAATGCTTTTGTCCAAGGCGACATTTTTTACACTTTAAGTGTTTGGCGGAATGTGAACGCGTGTTTGCAAATTCGGGCCGACGATTTCGTCACTAAGGGTGCTTTTATGCGTCGATCTTGGGCGAGGTGTTCGGCCGGCTCTGCATTAGAGTTCGCGCTGTTTTCTGGTGGGCATCGGGTACCTAATGGCTGGTCTGAAATGGCGATTGATTGGTTAGAGTCGCTTTAATCGAACCTTTTTAGGGCATGAGATGTACGCGTAAATAGGGCTGAATCGGTGATTCAGTTTCACGACGGGGTCTTTAAAGAAATAGGCCGAGGTCGTTTTCAGGATGGACAGGGTCTAGAAACAATGGCGCTCTAGCTGCAAATAGGAGTGCTAAATGAAAATTGGTTTTATTGGTCTGGGTAATGTTGGCGGTAAGCTTGCAGGCAGCTTAATCCGAAATAGCGTTGATACCTATGTTTTTGATCTGAACGCAGAGTTTGTTGCAGAAAAAGTCGCAGCTGGGGCGACTAACGGCGAGAGTGCCGCAAATATCATGCAAGTTTGTGACGCGGTCATCACATGCCTTCCTTCTCCGGCAGCGTCGGATGCTGTTGTTCAAGAAATGTTGCCGTATGTTGAGCCTGGAAAAATTTGGATGGAGATGTCAACGACGGACGCCGAAGAAGTGAAACGTTTGAGTGAGATGGTGATCGCTGCGGGCGGCGAGGCGGTGGACTGCCCAGTTTCGGGTGGTTGTCACCGAGCGGATACCGGCAACATTGCGATTTACGCGGGATGCACTCGCGAGACCTTTGAAAAGGTACTGCCGATCTTGACCCATATGGGACGCCGAGTTTTGCATGTTGGTGAGATCGGTATTTCTTCGACGTTGAAGGTTATGACTAACTACTTGGCAACAATAAACCTTTTATCTCTTTGCGAAGCTTTGACTGTGATGAAAGCTGCCGGCATGGATATGGCCATGACCTATGAGGCGATTGCGATTTCGTCAGGTAACTCTTTTGTTCATGAGACCGAGAGCCAGTTAATTTTGTCGGGCAGTCGCGATGTAAACTTCACGATGGATTTGATCCAAAAGGATATTGGTTTGTTTCAAGCCATTGCGGACCGCAATAACGTGCCGCTGGAATTGTCGCCGCTGATGATAGAGATGATGACAGATGGCCAAAAACGTTATGGTGAACGTGCGCAATCAGACCGTATGATTGAGCGGCTCGAAGAGGCGACGGGGCTTTCGATTACGGCGCCAGGTTTCCCTACGGAATTGATCGATAACGAGCCAGAAGAGCGCGGGTACGAGGTCGTGCCAAAGCGCTAAACTAAGTTTGAGCTGCCAAGCCCTTGCTGTGGGACCTACATTTAGCGTAGGTCCCGTGCGACCAAATGTTTGGCGGTAGCTTAGGGATGTGTGGCGATGAATGATGAAGTGATTGGGACAATAACGGCTTCCGCTGGACGCAGATTTTTAGGTATTACATCCTTAGCCTTCTTGGGTTTTGTACTGATCTACGTCTGTTTCACGCAACCACCAGCTGCTTTAGGCCAGTTCTTTTTGCTTTTGGTTGGGGGGGCGTCCCTGTGGATAGCTGAAAAGATGCGTCGTTCTACGGCGAATGTGATCGAATTGACTGAAACGGAATTGCGTGACAGTTCGGGTACTTTGATATCCCTTATCGAAGATATCGAGAGTATCGATCGTGGGTTTTTAGCGTTTAAACCATCCAACGGATTTCTTTTGACAACAAAAAGCCCCAGCACGCGCGCATGGCGGCCGGGGCTGTGGTGGCGGGCAGGACGCCGTATCGGTATCGGTGGTATGACACCTGGGCATCAAACAAAATTCGCATCCGAAATTATTGCGGCTATGATCGCACAACGCGATCTTTAGCCACAGGTAACCCAGCACACTTGTGGTGTGTAACGCGGACGGGTGAATACAAAGTTCACTACGTCATGGCGGGCTAAACCGATGTCGAAAGGTGGATCGTAGTCGATCCATGTTTCGACAACAATAATTTGCTCGTTGTCCTTCATGATTGGTAGGCGATCTCCGAGATCTTCGACCTGTTGGTCAGTGAAAGGAAATCTACTGCCACCCTGAACTTGTGACCAGTCTTTTTCGTAACGATCTGCGTCCGCGTCATAGGTGATTGCTGATATTCGCATGCTTGTATCATTGAGTTCAGACAGTGTCAGAAACTGCAGCACTTTTTGCGAACCGCTAAGGAAGGCTTGATCAAGTGGCTCAGTTTGGCGCGAGATCAGGTCTCCGATAGTGTAACCAGCTTTTTGGCTGATCGCATGTTGCCGGTATGCATGGAAAATGGAAAAGGTTGTTAGGAAAACCCAAAATAGCATGGGCACCAAAATAACCGTTTCAATTGCGATGCTACCTTTCTCTTCCCGTTTGAATTGGGAGAAAAACTGCGTCAGAAAATCCTGCGATTTGGAGATAATTTTCATGATGGTTCCTGAACAAACCCGGAAAACCCGTACATTAAGCTCAAACCTTGTTCTTGATCCAATGCGTATCCCAATCCTGTAGAAGGGAAAATAGGATCAAAGCTATAGCAAGCGACGATCAACACCATCTGATGCTCACTCCCATGCGTGAATTGGCGAAGAGGCGAGACTACCGGGTAAGTGTTGTTGCAATCGCTAGGTTGTCCACTTGGGCCAGCATATGTGTCGACCTCAATTGGAGTTAGCGTCAAGGTTAGTTCGTTTTCACAATCTGCTAAGAACCCAGCGAAATTACAGACCTGATCCCGCAAATCTGCATGCGATAGGTTTTGGCCGGTGTTTAGGCGAACATTGCGAACCGCCATGTCCACGCCACGATCCAGAAACATCTGACGCATCGTATAAATGCCCATCTCAGTCGTTGAGAGGAAGATGCCAAACACCAAAGGGATGGCTAAGGCAAATTCGACGGTCATGTTGCCAGATTCTTCGCGGCGGAACCGCTGCAGGAATTTGTTCATACCTGTTATCATTGGGTCAGCCTTAGTTGATTGATTTGACTTGCGATCGCTCGGAATGCATCTGTGATTTCTACACCTTCAACCCGGAAGAAGTGGCTTGGGGAGGATGCGCAAGATCTCATTACATTTGCTCCAGTGTCACTGACTTCGAAACCGACAGACCAGATAACAATACCTTCGGATTTTGCCGCAGAACAAATGTTTTCGAGCATCGAGTTCGCCTGAGAAGACGTATATTTGACGTAACGCCAGAACCGCCAGCTTGATGAACGTACGTAACGAGACAGGTAACGGTCCAGTGCGTTAAAGTTCCAGTGAACACGTTCACTCGGGCTATTATAGAGCACGTCCGCAATACGATAAGTGTCAACATTTACGCCGTCGGTCATCAGAACTACAGTTTTCAGAGTTTCTTCATCATCGTAGCTTGAGGGGCGGTTTTGGAAGACATCATCGACGGTTCCCTGCTGGTTCAATGCTTGAGTAATAGGACGGAAGGTAGGGTCAAGCAAAGCAACGCCCCATTTCATACCCAAATTAATCGCAGTATTTGCTCGTGCAGTGTAGTTATCGATAGTTGCCTTAAGGTCCGACGCATTTTGCGAGATCGGTTGAATTTCTTCGTAGCTGCGGAAAGGGCAACCTGGATTTTGAATAGCCCCGCCGTAGTAGTTATTCGAGCTTTTCTCAAAATGCTGCATGTGGAGATAAGTCTTATTGTGATCTAGCCCAGTAATCGAGAAATCACTGATGTCAAAGTCGATGCAGTAGGAATAGCCGTGTAACTCTTGGACGTTCAATTCATTAAAGATTGCCTCGCCAGCGTTGGTCTGAGCTGTATAGGGAACCAATGAGACCGAGATCAAATCGTCGGTTTCATCGCGTATAACTTGGTCGACAAACGTCTTCGCCGCTGTGCGCATGTTCTGAATGCGATTGTTCGATCCCATAGATCCCGAGATGTCTAAGACCAATGAAATCTCTACATTCGAAATACGCTCTTCCGCGCCACTCGCTGCAAGTGAGGTTAGCGTATCTACACCTATGAGCGACATAAACTGTGTTGAAGTGGTTGCATCGGCGGTCGCTGTCACTTTGCGGAAGTTCAAGCCTTCGTCGACAGTGACTTGGGCCAGATGCTCACCGACCCCGGCTTTGTCGAAGTAATCGGTAACAACCGCTTGGGGATCTAATGTTTGGTCGAGATCCGCGGCAGCAAGCACAGCGCGGTCAATCGTATTTTGCATCGTAGTGCGCTCTAGCTCGTTACGCATCAGGTCAACGCCCAAACCAGCGACAAGGATCATCATCAAAAACATGAAGATTGCGAAAAGGGTCATCGCGCCGTCTTCATTGCGTTGAAAATTATTCATGTAAGACAGCATTTCACTTGGCGTAAGCCGACGGTCACTGTTTTTTCTATCTGATCCGAGCATGTGCATTTTAACGATCCATTTCTATTAGCGGGCTTTTGAAATCCCACTCGTCCGAAGCTTTGATGTCAGCGAAATGTGGTCGAAATTTGGCGGAAGCATGTTGAGTATGAGAAGAATGGCTGGAATCCATGGGATTCACGGTGTTCTCCATGCCGATTAGGTTCTTATTAAATGATTCTAGTTATCCGCGCCGTTTGGACTGAAAACGGTGTTGGGTGCGTTAAATTTACTCTTCGGGGAAATAAAAAAGTTTTTAAACTGAAATACATGAATAAAAAA
>JALZUL010000280.1 GCA_023301665.1 Ascidiaceihabitans sp. | reverse complement strand
TTTCACATTTTCATTATTTTCCTCCCAATATTGTGCCCGGCGCACAGTTTATATTACCGGGACCCCTTAACGAGGCCTCTTGTTTACTCTCTGTCCAAGCTTTGCGAACTCGCGCTTACTCAAGAAAGTCGATGTCACCGGCGGTTAAATCGCCAGCTCAGTTATTTTGAATGTCCAGACCAGTTGTGTCGGCCTAACCTTTCTATTTTCAACCGCCAGCTTGTGAGCATGCGATTGATACAGATCAGCCCCGTGACACGTGATTGTCCCAGTGATTCGAGTATTACTTTACCTTGAACCTGTCATTTTGCAACCGGTTGCATAAATTGAAATCACCAACGCTAAAAAATCAGATTTCGATCAAAAATCATCGAAAACCATCCAATTTAGGGCAATAATCAGCACATTTTGGACAAAACCTGTTAAAGCAAAGAACCAATTGTCCGGAAAATAAATCTCGGCATACAACGGTATACAGTCGACGTCGCCCGTTACATCCGCTATGGAACGGCCAAATCACATTCATAGAGGTTACATATGTCTGATATCATCTACACAAAAGTTGACGAAGCGCCTGAGCTCGCGTCCGCATCTTTCCTACCAATCATTCAGAAATTCGCAGCCGCTGCGGGCGTTTCTGTAGGCACAAAAGATATCAGCCTTGCGGGCCGTATTATTGCAACATTCCCTGAGCACCTGACCCAAGAACAACGTCAGTCTGACGATCTTGCTGAATTGGGCCGTTTGGTGAAAACACCTGAAGCAAACGTTATAAAGCTTCCAAACATCTCAGCATCAGTTCCACAGCTTCTTGCTGCTATCACCGAGCTACAATCAAAGGGCTATGCGCTTCCTGATTACCCAGAAGCACCTTCAACAGAAGATGAAAAAGCCATCCGCGCGAAATACGACGGCCTTAAGGGCTCTGCTGTGAACCCAGTGCTTCGCGAAGGTAACTCTGACCGCCGCGCAGCCAAAGCCGTCAAAAGCTATGCTCAAAACAACCCGCACCGTATGGGCGATTGGACCGCCACAAGCCAAACACGCGTAGCGGCAATGTCTGGTGGTGACTTCTTCTCTAACGAGGTTTCAGCAACTCTTGCGAAAGAAACTGGTGCTAAGATCGTTCTAGAAACCGCCAACGGCGAAACTGTCCTGAAAGATGGCCTAAGCTATCCAGCAGGCACCGTGGTTGATGCAACATTCATGAGCGGCGGAGCACTTGACGCATTCCTTGCGGATGAGATTGAGAAAACAAAAGCCGAAGGCACGCTGTTCTCATTGCACATGAAAGCCACGATGATGAAGGTTTCTGACCCCATCATCTTTGGCCACGCGGTTAAAGCCTTCCTTGCTCCTGTTTTTGAAAAACACGGTGCGACAATGTCAGATTTGGGCGTTAACCCGAACTCCGGTCTTGGCGATTTGTTGGCACGCGTTGAAGGCAATGCAGAAATCGTTGCTGACATCGATGCCTGCATGGCATCACGCCCACCACTTTACATGGTTGATTCCGACAAAGGCATCACCAACCTTCACGTCCCATCTGACGTGATCATCGATGCATCCATGCCAGCGCTTATCCGTGCAGGCGGCAAAGGTTGGGGGCCTGACGGTAAAGAAGCCGATTCAAACTGCGTTATTCCAGACAACTCATACGCACCAGTCTATGACGAGAGCATCAAGTTCTTCAAAGAGAACGGTAAATTGAACCCGGCCACAGCCGGCACGGTTCAAAACATCGGCCTTATGGCACAAAAAGCCGAAGAATACGGCTCGCACCCAACCACATTCGAGATCGCACAAGCTGGTACTGTGAAAATGATCTTGGACGATGGCACAGTGCTGCACAGCCACAAAGTTGAAGCTGGTGATATCTGGCGCTCAGCCTCTGCTCGTCAAGCACCTATCGAAGACTGGGTACACCTTGCGATCTCACGTCAAAAAGCAGAAGGCTGCAACGCCATCTTCTGGTTAGACGCAGACCGTGCGCACGATGCACAGTTGATCGCTTACGTGAAACCAATCTTGGAGGCACAAGGCGTTGCCGACAAATTCCAAATCATGGCTCCACGTGAAGCCACGCGCGCCTCACTTGAGATCATCACCAAAGGCGAAAATTCCATTGCCATCACAGGCAACGTTTTGCGCGACTACCTGACTGACTTGTTCCCGATCCTCGAATTGGCGACCTCTGCAAAAATGTTGTCCATCGTGAAATTGATGAACGGTGGCGGCTTGTTTGAAACAGGCGCTGGCGGCTCTGCACCTAAGCACGTGCAACAACTGATGGAACAAAACCACCTGCGTTGGGACAGCCTTGGCGAGTTCTGCGCGTTGGGCGAAAGCTTGACCTTCCTTGCTGATGCAAAAGGCAACGAAAAAGCGCGCGTTTTGGGCGATGCAGTTGATGCAGCAACCCAAGGCATCTTGGACAACGGCCGCTCCCCCTCACGCAAAGTGAATGAACACGATAACCGCGATAGCCACTACTGGTTTGCACGCTACTGGGCCGAGGCTTTGGCCACCCAGACTGGTGATGCAGACATGGCTGCACACTTCGCACCAATCGCCGAAGCCTTGGCAACAAACGAGGCCGCAATCTTGGCTGAATTGTTGGCGGCTCAAGGTCCAACAGTTGACCTAGGCGGTTATTACCGTGGTGACGCTGCGAAAACCGCCGCGGTGATGCGCCCATCTAAAGTGTTGAACGACATCATCGGTTAAGCCGGAAACAAAAGAGTATCGCGCTCATTCGTGATGGGCGCGGTGCCTCACAACCCAACGACATCGCCGAGCGGCTGGATGTCCATCTCATTCCAAATTGAAAATGCAGCGACATTCGGCAATTTCGCGAATATTCGCGGTCTCTGATGTAGCGCGCGTATCCCTCAAGAATAGTCGTATTCCATCAGCAGATTTGGTTATTATTACCTCTAATTTGGCAAACCCCAGTCTGTGCCATCGCGATCGACAATTCGTCCGATAGAACATCCCAAAGTTGATGCAAACCGCTCTCCCCCGCAGCCGCAATTGCAAATTGTAAAGCGCGCCCAAAGAACGTGAAATCTGCCCCTTGGGAAATTGCCTTTAGCACGTCTTCTCCCGAGCGTAGGCCACTGTCATAAAACAGCGGAAAACTCGTTCCCAACGCAGCCCGAATTTGCGGCAGCACCGTAATGGGGGCCGGCGCACTTTCCAATTGCCGTGCACCGTGGCTAGATACTTGTATCCCGTCAACACCAGCCGCCTTCAATGCAACTGCATCATCGACATCGAGCACCCCTTTCACCACTAAGTTGCCCGGCCATGCCTCTCGTAATCTTGCGAGCGTTTCCCACGTCGCGCGTGCTCGGCTTTCAGTACGATCAAAATCAAACCCCGGCATGTCAAAATTCGCCATCTGCGGCTTGCCCTCAATCAATGTCGAAAGCGACCAGCTCGGATGCAGCGCGAAATCGATAAATTGGCGCGGACCGATTTTAAACGGCATTTTGAAACCATGGCGCAATTCGCGAGGCCGCCGCCCGACCTCAGGCACATCAACGGTCAAGACCAACGTCTTGTATCCAGCTGCCTTGGCTCGTTCCACCAGCTTAAAGGTTCCCGCACCATCACCGCTGAAATACAGCTGGAACCATGCATGCCCTTGCGCGGTTTCAATAATTTCCTCCAACGGTGTGGATGAGACAGTTGAGACCCCATGCGGGACTTTCTCACGCGCAGCAAGCCGTGCAAGCATCAAATCAGCCCCTGCCCGCGAGAGGTTGCACATTCCCATCGGAGCGATCCCAAACGGGCGCTCCGCAGTGGCTCCGAACAAGGATGTGGCCAATGAACGCTCACTGACGTCGCGCAAAATACGCGGACGCAAAGGTATCGCGTCCAACGCTGCACGGTTTCTGGCAGCCCCCGTTTCCGTGCCTGCCGCCCCATCGATGTAATCAAAAACCATCCATGGTAAGCGGCGTTTAGCAAGTTGCCGCGCATCCTCGGTTGAATGAATCTGCGCGGCAGCTCCCATTTCTAACGCGCCACAGCTTTCATGAACCGATCTCGGATCACAACAGGATCCATCGTGATCACAGGCAACTTGATGTTGCCGCTGTCACATTTGCATACAATGATTGTCATCATTTTGCTGTCTATCGCTGCTTGCAGGGCCTTGCCGGTATCAACATCCCGACACGTCACAACCTTCTCACAGCCACAAGCAGCCGCTACGGCCTCGAGCTTGGTCTTTTTGCCAGCATAGGTCGGTTGGTCACCGGTCGAGCCGTAAGACCCATTATCGATGATCAACAAAATATAGTTGTCGGCGACGTTGTTGGCGATCGTTGGCAAAGTGCCCAAATTCGTCAGAACCGAGCCATCGCCATCGATCGAAATGACGGTCTTGTCTTGAGACAAAGCCAAGCCCAACCCGATAGACGAAGATAGCCCCATAGTGCCCAACATGTAAAAATTGGTGGGTTGGTCATCGATCATGTGCAATTCTTGACTTGGTAATCCGATGTTGCAAACGACCAATTGATCACGAAGGATCGGCGCGATTTCGCGTAAAATTTCAGAACGGATCATTGGTCTCCATAGCCTCCCCAGAAAGACGCATCCGTCAGGATCGCGACAGGTTTGTTGCACATAAAAGTGTATTTAAGGATCGCATCCAGCTCATCCGCATCAGATTCCTTGTGGAAATGATACGTCGGGATGTTCATCTGGTTCAGCAAGGCTTTGGTATGGACGGCCATTTCGACCTGACAAGCAACGGGTTCTCGCAGCTCACCACGGTAGCTGATCAACATCGGTAAAGGCATGCGGTAATATTGCGTCAACGTGGCCAAAGTATTGATCGTCACACCAATCGCGGTATTTTGCATAATGATCGCCGGGCGTTTGCCGCCCATGAAGGCGCCAGCACAAAGGCCCATACCTTCGTCTTCTTTATTGGCTGGGATATGGAATATCTCATCCCGCGTTTCGACCTCATCAATGACACCTGCAAGCTGTTTACAGGGGACGGTCGTGATAAAGCTTACGTCATTGGCGACAAAGTCATCAACAATTCTCTTATTTATGTCCATTTTCCACTTACCTTTTCTGGCGAAACGCGCATCGTGCCACCGTTGTTTCAATTTGAATGCGTCCACTTATTCCCAAGGCCGGAGGACAATTTTTGGGGATCCAACACTGCCGGCTCTGAGATCTTTGAAGGCTTGGAACCCTTCAGAGAGCGGACGCTCTTCCATCCAATCCAAAGCACCTAACCTTCCATCAAAAATGGCCTGTGCAGTGTCGCGAAAATCTTTCGCAGTGTAGGTATAAGTACCGATAAAGGTGATCTCTTGTAGTGTCATACGGCGCGTATCGAGGCCCTCGTTACCCTCGCCCAGTCCAACATGCGCGATGACCCCGCCGGGCTCTACGAGCTGCGAAGCTAATGCCCGTGTCGCCTTAATCCCAACAGCATCGATCACGACACCGAAATTCCCAACGGTTTCCTCCACCGCATTTTGACCACAGTTTTCAATCAAGAAACTGCGCCGCCTTGCGTTGGGCTCAACGATGGTGATGTCATCAACGCCCATCGCCTTTAACGCTAATGCGCCTGCCAAACCGATCGCACCGCCACCAATGACAAGCGAGCGTCTATCCATTAAGGGATTCAATGCCTCGAGAGCCAAACGTACAGCATGCCAGCTCACAGCCAAAGGTTCCGCCATGCTCGCTTTTTCGATGGGTATTCGATCGGGCACAACGACAAGGTTTTGCGCGGGCATCGCCAGATACTGAGCAAAGGCCCCCTCACGTGGCGGCATCGAGATGATCTCGCGTCGACCACATAAATTCTGACGCCCAGTTGTGCATGCCTTACACGTCCCGCATGTCACCAGCGGGTTCACTGTCACACGGGAGCCGTCTTTGGGTCCGCCAATAATCGTACCAGCCGCTTCATGACCGAGGATCAAGGGCGCAGGTCGTCGCGCATCGTGGCCCAAATAAGCGTGCATATCCGATCCGCAGATCCCGACGGCTTCGACGCGTATCAGATGTTCGCCATTTTTGGGTATAGGATCAGGGACCTCACGAAGTCCCATTTGCTCAACGCCCTCGTAAACCAAGGCTTTCATTTTGCTGTAAATCCTCCGTCTACCATCAATACCTGCCCAGTGACGTAACTTGATGCATTTGATGATAAAAACAGGATGGGCCCGTCGATATCCTCAAGTTGTCCGTTTCGGTGTGCACAGGTTTGATCTGCATTTCGTTTTGTGCGTTCAGGGTTATCAAAAACCGCTTGTGTCAGCTCTGTTGGGAAAAAACCGGGCCCAATCGCATTTACTGTAATGCCATGCCTTGACCAGTTTTCTGCCATTGCCCGCGTCAACTGACCGATCCCGGCTTTTGTCGTGCCATATGCTATACCTCCGGGAAAGGCGCGCGTGGTTTGCAAGCTCGCAAAGTTCACAATACGCCCCCATCCCTTAGCCTTCATCGCCGGTGCCAATGCCTGCGACAAGAAAAATGGAGCTGACAAATTGACAGCAAGCGTTTGGTCCCAGCCAATATCCGTAACGTCGTCAGCGGCTTCACGGGTATTCAGCCCCGCCGCGTGAACAAGAATATCAGGTGATCCGAACGGCGCAGAAATTTCGGCGGCAAGTGCACCTACCCTGCCTCGTTGAGAGATATCCGCTACGACACAAGCCGCATTTTCACCGATTTCCGTTTCCAATTTCTCAAGCTCTTCAGCCCGTCTTGCAACGCAGACCACCTTGGCCCCTGCACGTGCCAGAACCAAAGCACATCTTCGCCCAAGGCCAGAGCTTGCACCAGTGATACAAGCCACCCGCCCCGTCAGATCAAAAAGTTGACTTGGGTTATCCATTGGCTGACAAATCGAATGTTTCATCAGGGAAGTATTTCGCCAATCGCACATCAGCGGCGCGTGCATGACCCTCCATACCTTCCAAGCGAGAAATGCGAGCTGTTGCCTCAGCTACCGGTTTCGAAGCATCACGGGTTGAACGCTGCCACGTGACAATTTTCATGTATTTATGAACGCTCAAGCCGCCTGTGTAACCAGCGGCACCCGATGTCGGTAAAACGTGGTTCGTGCCGGACGCTTTGTCACCATAAGCCACCGTGGTTTCTTCCCCCAAGAACAACGAACCAAAACAGGTTAATCGATCCAGCCACCAATCCAAATCTTCCGCTTGAACCGTCAAATGTTCTGGCGCGTATTCGTCTGAACATGTGGCCATATCTTCGCGGTCGGCGCATACGATGACTTCTGCATAATCTCTCCATGCGGCAAACGCGTTCTCACGATTTAACTCTGGCAGATCATCGATCAAATGCGGCACCATCTCGATCACTTTGACAGCCAACGCATGATCATCCGTGACCAGCCAAACCGGAGAATTATAACCGTGCTCCGCTTGAGACACCAAATCGGTCGCCACGATATGAGCATCGGCAGTTTTGTCTGCGAGGATCAAACTGTCTGTAGGCCCCGCGATCATATCAATGCCAACACGACCAAAAAGGATACGTTTGGCTTCTGCTACAAACTGGTTCCCTGGACCAACGAGAATATTAGCTTTGGGAAGATCAAACAGACCAAAGGTCATCGCGGCAACCCCTTGAACCCCTCCCATCGCGAGGATCTTATCTGCCCCACAAATATGCGCCGCGTAGACAATAGCTGGCGCGATACCGATCTGAGGGCGCGGCGGTGAACACGCCGTGATGTGCTTGCAGCCCGCCACCTTGGCAGTTGTCACTGTCATAATCGCGCTTGCTATATGGCTGTAACGTCCACCAGGTACGTAACACCCCGCAGCATCCACAGGGATCGCTTTTTGACCCGTAATAAATCCCGGCGACATTTCCATTTCAACATCAGCAACGGTGCCTTTTTGCATTTGTGCAAAACGGCGCACATTTTCATGGGCAAAGCGGATATCTGTTTTTAGCTTCTCAGGGACCAAGGCAATCGATGCCTCAATGTCTTGCGAAGTGAGTAGGACATTGCCTTTATAACCATCGAACTTTGCCGCATATTCAAGTGCCTTTGCATCACCACCCGTTTCAATATCAGCCAGAATTTTTTGAACAGTTGCGTGAACTTCTGTGGCATCAGATGCCGCAGTCAGTGTCGCTTTTTTGAGATATTCACGTGTCATAGTTTAGGACCTTATTTGTAGATTTCTGGCAGCAATGACGTTGAAATTGCTGGAACATACGCGATCAGCAAAACAACAACGAACATGCACAAGACG
>JALZUL010000279.1 GCA_023301665.1 Ascidiaceihabitans sp. | reverse complement strand
GATTGGTGACTGTGGTTGCGTCAAACGCTGTGCTGTCACCAAGCTGCAAACCTGGTTCATTGGCCCAAGTCGTGTTGGGCACGGCAGCCAAAGCTGCGATGGAAGCTAGAAACTCACGTCGCAGCATTATTTGGCAACCCTCCATGGTTGGGATTTGAACCAGCCGGCACCATAGGCGGTGGCGATCAAGATAAGCGCACCGGCGAGGTTAACCAGCAAAACGGTTGCTGTCGCGCGGCCTGTGATATCCATGGTGAAGCCCATAAGGCGGGCGGTAAACATGCTTACCACAAAAACAGCGAGGGATTGCTGTCCGACTTTCAAGATAATGGCGAGGCATTTTTCCCAAAAGCGTGCGAATGCTCCGGCACCGCGTGGCAGCAAATTGTTGCCTTTGTCGCCGGCCGCAACCCAGCACAAGTACGCCAAGGCTAGGAAGTGGACATAACGCAAAAGGCCAAAGCTGGATTTGTCGATCAATGGTTTGATCGCGACCCGTACGTCACGTGCCCAGTCAAAGCCGAGCTCGCGCACGCCGATGTTCGAGAGTGGCACATTTGCGATAACGATAGCTGCTGCCAAGAGGATCATGGTTTTGTTTACGGGTGGTTTGGGCAACCATCCACGCATAAAGGCAAAGCCGGTGAAAAAGATCAGCTGCCAGCCGAATGGATTAAAGAACCACGGGCGTTCAGTCCACGGTTCCGCAGGGAAGTGGATGTAGAATTGGCTTAAGCCTAAGCCCTCCCAGACGGTGCGTTGTGCAAAGATCCAAGTGATTGCGATGAACGCGCCCACAAGCCATTTGTTCACATTGGCAAGGGCCATGATGATCGGCATGATCAGCAAAACGATCATATACATTGGCAAAATGTCAAAGTAGTTCGGCACGTAGCGTAGGGTCATAAAGCTCAGCAGGATATCGGGGTTTGTCCATTTATCGCTTTCGACAAACATCGGCCAAAGATTGAGCTGGCCCCAATAGTTACGTGTTCCGAAACCTGAATCCGTTAGAGCAACGGTGAGGGCGAGGGTGGCAAAAAACAGGCCAACGTGGGCCCAATAGACTTGCCATACGCGAAAGCCCACGCGGGCTGTCGCCAAACGCCAGCCAGCAACATCGTAGCCACGCCCAAAGGCGATCGCGCTTGCCATGCCAGAACAGAAAACAAAGATCTCTGTGGCATCTGAAAACCCCCAACGCGCTGGAATCCAGCTTGTCAGGAAGTTGCCGGGCGTATGCGCGATCAGGATGATAAACATCGCGATCCCCCGGAAGAAGTCGAGGCGTAGGTCGCGCACGCGTTTTGGAGCCGCCGAAGAGGTGTTCGGCTTCGCAGGCGTCGCTAGAGACGCCGCTTGAGAAGAATCTGCAATTGTCATGTCATCGCTCTAATGTGATGTACGGTCAGGTCAAGCCTGTTAGGCTTATTCTGCTGGAATACGACGGGCTTCACCTAAGCTTGCAAAGCGCGTTGCTGTGAAGCGGTCTTCTTTGCCTGCCCGTTGTGCCAAACGTTCGTTTAGGATCACTTCGGTTTGGTCGACCCGACCAGCGCGCAAGCCTGCATCAATTGTCATGCGCTCAAAAACGTCACGCTGGGCGTGGCTGCCACCAATGGTTTGCATTGTTGGTCGTGCGGCTGACAGGTTCGCGAAAGCGTCATCATAGCGACCTTCGGAAAAGGCGTTTAGACCTTCCATAGCAGCAAGGCCCGGGTCTTTGTAACGACCGGCCATATCGCCGCGTTTCACCGCATCACGTGCAAAGCGTGCTGTCATTTCAGCTTTTGCGTCACTGCGGTTCGCGCCGCCGAGCGCAAGCATGTAGTGTAGGTCAGCAAAGACCACACAGCTGTCTTCGGTACGTTTCTCAGAGAAATCGGCAAGTTCTGTCCAGCGATCAGCAACGTTCACGCCCTCGAGTTCCAAGCGCATCAACAATGAGGTTGCGTTTGCGATGTCACGGTAATCGTCGGTTTTGTCTTCGCGGATTTGGGTGTCGTATAGGGCCAGCGCGATGTCCAATTCGCCACGATCCAAGTGCAACAGAGCTTTGTGCCACCAAACGTGGTAGCTGAAGTTGTTGCAGTGGTTCCATGCGTTAGAGTTGTTTTCGATCAGCTGGATCCCTGCGTTAGGGTTGGCTGTCATGTCATAGACGTGGGCTACAGCGTGAAGGCCCCATGCGTCGTCTGTCGCGTATTCCAGACCTTTCAGGCCTGTGCGTTCAGCGGCGTTGTATTCACCCGTTTCCTCGAGTGTGAATGCGTGGCAGCCCAACATGTATCCGCGCAGGCCGTGGTCTGCACCGTGGGCATCGAGCACGCGCTCTACTGAGCGACGCATTCCTTTGCCGTCGCCCAGAATGAAGCGGATGGCGTGGCTTACTTTTGCACTGAGTGTATCGCGTGGGTTTTCACGTAGGATTGCTTCCATTGCAGCAATGGCTTCGGTTGGTTTGCCTTCGAGCCAAACGGTAAGGGCTTTGACCCAGCCGCGCTCGCGAAAGGAGCCGCCGTTTTCACTTAGCATTTGGTTTGCCGTTTTTGCGGCGTCTGCTGCAACGCTTAGAAGCTCTTTGCGTCCCATCATGATCGAGAAAAGACCGCGTGCCGCATGACCCATCGCAAAGCCCGGGTTCGCCTCGAGCAATGCACCCAGATGAACGGGAGTCTTGGTGCCATGCGAAAGGAACCCATGCACAACCCCATTCCAATCATCCAATTGGCTTTGGCTTGAAAGGGTTACGGAACTTTCGCAAATATCTTGCATCATGTGGTATGTACCTCTTGGGCGATGTGGTTGTTGAGTTTTGTTTAGCGGATATAGGGGTTCAAAAATACGCTTTGGTCCCGTTTCACACGTAACCGTGAAGCGTAGAAGCCCTTTTGTGAGCAAAGTGGCATGTTGGCCTAAGAAAGCGGCGGAACTCAGCCGATCTGCTGCTATTTTTATCCGTTAAAGTGGTTTTTTAGGAGACTTAAGTGTTTCAAGAATTGCGTTTGTGTCTTGTCCGAACCGTGGAGGAGCCGCTTTGTATTGCACTGGAGTGCGCGACAGTTTGAGCGGATTCGCTAACAATCGAACCCCACCTTGTTTAATTCCATCGGCGGGAACATCGACAACAGTGCCTCTGGCGAGGGCTTGTTCGGTTTGCAAAGCTTCTGGAATCGTATGAATGGGACCTACCGGTACCTTAACGCTTTGGAGTTTTTGTAAAATATCGTCCTTGTCCATCGTTTTGAGCGTCTCGCGCAAATGTGGGATAAGGATTTCGCGATGTTCGATCCGTCCGACATTCGTTGTGAAACGCGTGTCGCTGGCAAGGTCGCTGCGGCCAATCACATCGCAAAAACGAGCGAATTGGGAATCATTGCCGACTGCAACGAGCAAATGGCCATCACGTGCCTCAAAGGCGTCATAGGGGACGATGTTGGGGTGCGCATTGCCGCGACGGACAGGCGCGTTCCCTGAGGTGAGGTAATTGGTGCCCTCATTGATCAACCAAGCCATCGACGCATCTACAAGGCTTAGATCGATGTGCTGGCCTTGGCCTGTATTGTCACGGTGGCGAAGGGCCGCCAAAATGCCGATGGTGGCGTACATGCCGCACATGACATCAGCGATCCCAACGCCAACTTTGGTTGGCGTGCCTTCAGGTTCTCCGGTGATCGACATGATCCCCCCGTAGCCTTGCGCCATCAAATCGTAACCGGGTTGGTCGCGGTTGGGTCCTGTTTGCCCAAAGCCAGAGATCGAGCAATAGACCATGCTTGGGTGCTTTTTCAGCATCGTCGCGTGGTCGAGGCCGTATTTCACAAGTCCGTCGGGTTTGTAGTTTTCGATAATGACGTCGGCGCGGGCGGCCAAAGCGTGAATGGTCGCTTGGCCCTCGTCGGTGGAAATATCCACGGCGATGGATTTCTTGTTGCGGTTGGCGGCCATGAAATAGGCGCTTAGGTCGGAGGGGCTCCCATCTTCATTCTTGGCAAAGTTTGGGCCCCAACCACGTGTATCATCACCACCCGTTTTGGGGTTTTCGACTTTGATGATTGTCGCGCCAAAGTCACCAAGCAACTGCGTTGCGGTCGGACCGGCCAAGATGCGGCTCAAGTCCAGAACGAACAAATCACCAAGAGCGGTTGGGGTCTGCTCTGTGGAGTTATCAGTGGCGTTAGATGCGGCCATCATAGGCCCCTTTTTCAATCACAGCTGCAATCACCGTGAAATCTTTGGCGTTTTGCGCGGCGGTAAGCGCTTGTTTCAGCTCTTCGCGGCTGCGCACTGTATGTCCATTGCCGCCAAAGGCGCGGCCCATTGCTGCAAAGTCATGCTCGGCAAATTCCACGCCTTTGTTTTGCAACTGGCGTTGGCGTTGCTTGAGCTCGATCAGTGCGAGAGAGGCGTCAACAAAGACGACGAAGATGGTGTTGAGTGCCATTTCCTTGGCGGTTGCGAGTTCGCCTGCGACCATCAGGAAGCCTGCGTCACCGCTGAAGCTGACAACTGTGCGGTCTTGATCGACAAATTTGGCACCCATGGCCAATGGGATTGCGCAGCCCATTGTGCAGAGCGCAGAGGATTGCATCATGCCGCGTGGTTCGTAACATTCCCACATTTGGCTCAGCAAAATCCGGTGTGCGCCGCTGTCGGCAGTGGCAAGGGTTTCGCGTGGTAACGTTTTACGGCACTCATCGATAACGGCGGCTGGCCCCCAAATATCATCCTTTGGAAATGACGCTGCGAGGGCTTCTTTTGTGGTTGCGATTTCGTTGCCTGACCACACATCACATGGCTGTGCAGCTGCGCTGAGTGCTTTGAGGGTCGCAGGTGTATTGCCGATAATGTTAAGGGTCGCTTGGTGCATATAGTGGTGGTTTGGCTCTGCAGTGATGTCGATGACATTCACCTTGCTCGCGTCCCACACATTGCGCCAGCCGGGGCGCATTTCGATAGGGTCATAGCCCGCGCAAATAATAAGATCTGCGCTTTGAACGAATGGCAGTAGATGCGTATCTGCCAGTGGTGACAGGCCTGCACCGCCAAGAGCGAGGGTATGATCTTCGGGCAAGAGCCCTTTGGCTTTGTATGTTGTAATGACGGGAATGCCAAAACGTGTCGCAAAGGACGTGAGCGCGTCACTCCCCCCTTCGTTCATGGCGTCTACACCGGCAATGATGACGGGGCGTTTCGCGGCGCTTAGCCAGCCAGAGGCTTGCTCTAATACGTCTGGTGCAGGGATCACAGGGGCGGCGGGGGCACGTTTGAAAGGCGCGTCTTGATTCACCTGTGAAACGGCAACGGCGATGGGGAGGTCAATATGGACTGGACCCGGGCGCCCTTCGAGCGCGATGCTCACGGCCTTGTCTGCGATAATGTGGGCGGCACCCGTGTTAAAGGTAAAGCTGGCTTTCGTGATGGGCGCGAAAACTGCATTTTGATCAAGCACTTGGTGCGTGTAGCTTTGGGCTTCATCCGCATCAACGACACCTGCGATCACGATCATCGGCACGCGGTCTTGAAAGGCGTTGGCGACGGCGTTGATGCCATTCAAAGCACCCGGTCCGACGGTTGCTACAAGAATGCCTGGTGCGCCTGTGCGGTGCCATGCACCTTCGGCCATGAAGGCTGCTGCGTTTTCGTGTTTGGTGAGGACAAATTGGATGCCAGCAGCTTCGAGGGCATCGATAAGAGTAAGGACTTCACCACCGGGCATGCCAAAGGCTACACGGCATCCCGCGTCATATAGGCGGCGGGCAAGAACATCGGCGGCGCGGATAGGTGCAGTCATTTCGTCAGGCTCCAATTGGGTCGAGGAGGTCTCGCATGAGGGCAAAACTGTATCAAGTGACAGTTGCGTGCAAAATATTTCAAAAGCAAAGGTCCGCGCAAATTGCGCGGACCTTTAGAATGTTAATTTCGATCAAGGTGTGTGTCTAGCGCGCCTTTGAAACAGGACGATTAACGACTACCGACGACGATCGCGACGTGCGCTCATCGGCTGGAAGGCAACACCAACGTGGGCTTCGCAATATGGTTTGCCTTGTTGAACGGTCAAGCCGCAGAACCAGAAGTCATCTGTGGCAGGGTCGCCAACGGGCCATTTGCAAGTGCGTTCTGTCAATTCCATCAAAGTCAGCTTCTTCGCTTTCTTTTCGATCTCATTCACCTTGGCCAAAGCTTCGGGGCTGATTTCGTTTGCGGATGGTTGCGGCGGCAAGGGCTGACCGGCAGGAATGATCATCTTGCGGGCTGGTAGGTTAGGTTTCGGCAGATTCGGATCGACGGGCTTGATGGCCGGTTCCGTTTTCATTTCCACCTTGGGCTTGGCAGGCGCTTTGGGAGCGGCCTTTGGCTTTGCATCAGATTTGGCAGCTGTGCTTGTTGTTGCGCGATTGGAAAGACCCAAACGGTGCACTTTGCCGATCACGGCGTTGCGGGTAACACCGCCAAGCTCTTTTGCGATCTGGCTGGCCGATTGACCTTCGCCCCACATCTTTTTTAGTACTTCAACGCGATCGTCAGTCCAGGACATAGGGTTTCCCTAAGCTAAAAAACGACCCATGGATGAGGTCGCTTTGTGGTGTTGTTCAGCGCTCTATTCTAATGGTTCTGCGCGCGGTGACAAGCGTGATCCGTCATGCGCGGCGCAGTTGTGCCTCGCGGATGGCCAAAAGAAGGGCACCAGAGATGATTATTCCGGCGCCGATCCATGTGACGATGTCTGGGAAGACATCATAAAAAATTAGGTCGTAAAGTGTCGCAAAGATCAAAGTGCCGTAGCTGAAAGGCGCGACAAAACTCGCGTCAGCGCGCGCGACTGCATTGATAAAGCAGGTTTGAGCGATGGCCATAAATATACCGATGAGGGCCAAAAGCCCCCATTGAGCAGGTGTTGGCGGGGTCCAAACGGGCAGGACAGCCAGTGTCGAGATTCCTAACCCGATCAGGTTGTTAACCAGTAAAATCTGCAAAGAGTTTTCTTTACCCGCGAGCTTTTTCATAAAAATGAGTTCAAACCCTAAACAGATTGCAGCCCCTAGAGGGAGCAAGGCAGCAATTTGGAAGCTTGCGGGGGTTGGGCGCAATAGGATGGACGCGCCGATAAGGGCGATGATGGCCGAAGACCAGCGTATAGGGCCCACGCGCTCACCCAACAACGGGATGGCGAGTAACATGGCAAAGACGGGGTTCAGAAATGAGATTGCGGTCGCATCTGCGAGTGGAATTAAGGCGACAGAGGCGAACATCAGCGTCACACCAGCCCACCCACAGACGCTGCGGGCGATGTGCCAATGCCAATGAGGTTTCGCAAATTTTGGACGTAAGAGTGTAGCTGCAAGCGAAAAGCCGATAAAGGCAAACATGTAGCGCCCCTGCGAGATTTGTAGGGGGTGAAGAGCTGTACCAAAGGCATCGCTGCCCAAAGCTTTGGCAAAAAGTGTCGTTGCAGCAATGAAGGCTGTTGCAAAAACGATTAAGCTGGCTGCCAGCATTGGGTTTTGCGCGCGGGATTTTATCATGACGCCGCTATGCGCCCGTGTGGTAGATCATGCAAGGATACAATTTTGAGGTGCATTTTTTGGACTAGTCAAAAGATCAGAAACCTTTTACGAGAGGCATATGAACACAAAACGCCATATCATTGCTTTGCGACGACCACGCTTTACTGCGTAAGCCCCGTTTGATTGGGTAGATCTCGTATCGCCCTCGTGTTCCGCGCAATTTGCGCAAAATCTTCAAAATTGTTGACCTGCTCGCATCACCATTGCACAACTCGCGTTCTTGTGTTGCTGGCCTATTGCTAAAGGATGATCTGATGATCGCATCTGTTCTGCCCACCTATTCTCGTGCCCCAATGACGTTTGTCAAAGGCGAAGGCTCTTGGTTGATCGAGGCGGATGGGCGACGTTTTCTAGACCTTGGCGCGGGAATTGCCGTGAATGTTCTGGGTCATGCACATCCGGCTTTGGTGTCTGCGATTACAGATCAGGCAAATGCGCTTTGGCATACGTCAAATCTGTATCACATCCCGCAACAACAAATGTTGGCGGATAAGTTGGTTGATGCGACATTTGCCGACACTGTGTTTTTCACCAACTCCGGCACAGAGTCTTGTGAGTTGGCTGTAAAAATGGCCCGCAAATATTGGTATGACAAAGGACAAGAAGATCGTGTTGAGATCATCACGTTCGATGGTTCATTCCATGGTCGCTCAGCTGCGGGTATTGCGGCGGCTGGCTCTGAAAAGATGACCAAAGGGTTTGGTCCATTGCTGGGTGGCTTTACCCATCTGGCGTTTGGCGATGAAGAGGCGCTTGCCCAAGCCGTGTCTGACAAGACGGCAGCAATTATGATCGAACCGGTGCAAGGAGAGGGCGGCATTCGGCCTCTATCTGATCATGAGCTACAGAGCTTGCGCAAATTATGTGACACTCATGGCATTTTGTTGATCTTGGACGAGGTCCAGTGCGGTGTGGGGCGGACTGGTAAATTGTTTGCACATGAATGGGCTGGGATCACGCCGGACATCATGATGGTTGCCAAAGGCATTGGCGGTGGTTTCCCGCTTGGTGCGGTGTTGGCGACTGAGGACGCGGCTTCAGGTATGACCGCTGGCACGCATGGTTCGACCTACGGGGGCAACCCGCTTGGGTGCGCTGTTGGGTGTGCAGTGATTGATCATGTGAACACGCCAGAGTTCTTAGAAGATGTGAACCGAAAATCAGGTGCGCTGCGTCAAAAGCTTGAGGGTTTGGTGGCGTCACACCCTGATGTTTTCGACTCCGTTAGAGGCTCAGGAATGATGCTGGGTTTGAAATGCAAAGCAACTAACATTGATGTGGTGAATGCAGGGTATGACGCTGATGTTATCACAGTGCCAGCGGCTGATAACGTCGTGCGCTTGCTGCCCCCGCTTACCATCACCGACGAAGAAATCGCCGAGGCGATAACCCGCCTTGATATTGCAGCCACAGCCGTCGCCATGGCCTGAGTAGCCCGGTTAACGAAATTTGAGCGCTAAGGTCGTGTGACCTTAGTGCTATCCAACACAGAGCATTAATATGAATAACTTTCTTGATATCCACAAAACTGACCCAAAGGCACTGCGCGCTATCATTGATGATGCGAAAGCGATGAAAACAGCGCGTCTTGGACAACCACGTGCAACCCCTGACGCGCAACAGCCGCTTGATGGGCATATGGTTGCTTTGATCTTTGAAAAACCATCGACACGCACACGCGTCTCGTTTGACGTTGGCGTTCGCCAAATGGGCGGGCAAACGATGGTGCTATCTGGGTCGGACATGCAGCTTGGGCATGGCGAGACGATCGCCGATACGGCGCGGGTTCTATCGCGTTACGTTGATCTGATCATGATCCGTACCTTTGACGAAACCGTTTTGTTAGAGATGGCGGAATATGCAGATGTACCGGTGATCAATGGGCTGACAGATCGCACGCATCCTTGTCAGATCATGGCTGATGTTATGACCTACGAAGAACATCGCGGCCCGATCAAAGGGAAAAAGGTTGTTTGGTGTGGGGACGGTAATAACGTGTGTGCCTCGTTCTTGCATGCTGCGGCGCAATTCGAATTTGACCTGACTTTTGCAGGGCCTGCTCAGCTGGATCCAGAGGATGAATTTGTCGGTCTTGCGCGCAAAGCTGGGTGTTCCATTCAAATCGAACGGGACGCTGAAAAAGCAGTTGCAGGCGCTGATCTTGTTGTCGCGGACACTTGGGTTTCGATGCACGACAGTCAATCCACGAAAGAACGCCGTCACAATCAGTTGCGCCCCTATCAGGTGAACCAACACTTGATGGACAAAGCCAAAGACGACGCATTGTTCATGCACTGCCTGCCAGCTCACCGCGAAGAAGAAGTGACCAGCGAAGTTATGGATGGGCCGAATTCAGTCATCTTTGACGAAGCGGAAAACCGTTTGCACGCCCAAAAAGCGATCATGCGTTATTGCTTGGGCCGGTAAAAATAGAGCGTCCTTTAGCCAAAGGGTTAAGGGACGCTGATGTAGGCTTTGTCGCGAATGACGAGATTGAGCCCAAACCTACTCAATTTTGCATCGCAGCAAATGCCAACAAGAGGCCACGTTTACCCGCTTCCATGAAGTCCTTCGACCATTTGTAGTAGATGCCCTGCGATATGCCCTCACGACGGCACAGCTCGGCAATGCTATCTTCCCCGCGCAGGCCGTCCAGCAGGATGCGGATCTTTTCTTCTGATGAATAATGTTTGCGCCCTTCTCATTGATACTGCGTATCAACTGCCGGGCAGTGGTGCGCCCGTTTGATATCTTTGACGATCTTCTCGCCAGGGCTTTTACGTGTTCCAGTTGTCTGTCTCATGTCCCACTCCTCAGTGGTTACGATGAGCAACAAACACTCTCTTAGCAAATAACGCTATTTGGACCCATAAGCGCTGACGTCAGACATGCAGGGGCAGGGAACATTGGATGTTTCGTTGGTGGGGTGCTGGCGCATCGCGGCCACGATGTAAGGTTCCTAGCACGTGAAAGGATCGTCAGAGACGTCGCGCAAAGGGGCGGTTTGAAGTTAACCGACTATGCGGGAATGGACCTTGATGTACATGACCCCGTGTTTCGCGATGACCCATCGGTTTTGTCCTTTGCGGATGTGATCCTTGTGACGGTGAAATCCTCTGCGACCGCTGAAATGGGCCGGCTGATTTCAAAGTTGGCCAAACCGTCAGCATTGATCATTTCGTTGCAAAACGGTGTTGGAAATACGGCGACCCTGCGGGAGGTCCTGCCGCATCATGATGTGCGTGCAGGGATGGTTCCGTTTAATGTGGTGACGACAGATGAGGCGACATACCATCGCGCAACGTCGGGCGATATCGAGGTCGGCGCGGGCGCAATGCCCGAATTGAGCAATGATGATTTGATCTGGCAGGAGACCGCCAACATTGAAGCGGTTCAATGGGGTAAGTTGCTGATCAACCTCGGCAATGCTTTGAATGCGCTTTCGGGGCTGACATTGTACGAGCAGCTTCAAGATCGCGCTTGGCGACGTTTGATGGCGGATCAAATGAGCGAGGCGCTGGGCGTCTTAAAGGCGAATGGGATTGTTCCGGCTAAGACAACTGCCGCGCCCGCGGCTTTGATCCCCCATATTTTGCGGCTACCGACCCCGATCTTTAAACGGGTCGCGGCGCAGATGCTTACAATTGATCCGACCGCGCGCAGCTCGATGTGGGATGATCTGACCAAGGGGCGCGTCACAGAGATTGATGCGCTTCAGGGGGTTATCATAGAATTGGCGCAAAAGGTCGGAGCGCCAACGCGGTTTAACTCTCGCTCAAGGGACCTCATTAAAAAGGCTGAGGCCGCGAATACAGGGCCGCCCGGTTTAACAGTGGCAGAAATCTTGAGTGGATCGTAATTCATGCACTGACCTGTGCTTGTGTCTATTTTTCCATAGTGTATTTTGGCGGCAACAAACCAGAAGGACGGCACATGACATTGGACACATCGGGCGCTGATATTGGCGTCTATGGACTAGGGACGATGGGCAGTGCGCTGGCTCTGAATTTAGCAGACAATGGGTTTAACGTCGCGGTGACCAATCGCGAAGCCGATTGGATAGATGATTTTCTCAAAGAAGCAGGCGATCTTGGCGAACGGGTCACTGGGCATGTTGCGCTTGCTGATTTTGTAAACAGTATCAAAACACCGCGCACGATTTTGTTTATGATTCCGTCAGGCAAGCCGATGGATATGATGATCGAAACCATCAAACCCTTGCTGGGCGAGGGCGATACGATCATCGATGGCGGTAATGCTGATTTCAATGAAACACGCCGCCGTTCTGCCGCTTTGGACGGTACAGGGCTGCATTTCGTCGGGATGGGCGTTTCTGGTGGCGAAGCGGGTGCACGCAATGGCCCTTCGATTATGGTTGGGGGAACCAAGCATTCTTGGGCCCAACTCAAACCCATGGCCGAAGCGATTTCCGCGAAGTTTGAAGGGGAGCCATGTGTCGATCATCTTGGCCCTGACGGGGCGGGGCACTTTGTAAAGACCGTGCACAACGGAATTGAATACGCTGACATGCAGATGATCTCGGAGATCTACGGAGTGCTGCGCGATCAGGGCGGCCAAGAGCCGGCAACCATCGGGAAGGTTTTTGAACGATGGTCCCAAGGTCCGCTCAGCTCATACCTGATCGAAATTACAGGCGCAGCTTTGAAATCCGTGGACAGCAAAACCGGTAAGCCGATGGTCGATGTGATTCTTGATAAGGCGGGCCAAAAAGGGACAGGCCGTTGGACATTGGTTGAGGCGCTTAAGTTGGGGCAATCCGCCAATACTGTTGAGGCTTCTGTTGGCGCACGTGGCTGGTCTTCGGAAAAAGATATGCGTGTCGCGGCAGAAGGATTGCTTGAAAAAGGCGCATTGGATACGGCGTTGCCGTCTGAAGATGACCTTGAGAATGCCATGATGGCGGCGCGTATTTTAAGCCATGCGCAAGGGTTTCGCATTTTGTCTGCAGCATCCGATGAATTCGATTGGTCGCTTGATCTTGCGCGTATCTCTGAAATTTGGCGAGCAGGGTGTATTATTCGCTCTAGCTTGTTGGATGAGTTTGCAGCTGCGTTTCGTGCAGAATTGCCGTTTGAGCACTTAATTTTGGCTCCGGCTATTCGTGTGCGATTGGCGGAAACCATTTCTGGCCTGCGCCGCGTTGTGGCCGCGAGTGTCCTTTCAGGACAACCGGTGCCTGCGTTGTCAGCGGCATTGGCATGGCATGACACGATGGCCTTGGGGCGTGGGACTGCGAATATGATCCAATCCCAGCGTGACTTCTTTGGCGCACACGGGTTTATCCGTGTGGATGAAGAAGGCAAACATCACGGCGATTGGAACGCGGTTTAGTTTACTGTTTCCGACGTTTCGCGCGAAGCGTCGGGTCTTCTTGTGTTGGATCCTCGGGCCAAGGGTGGCGCGGGTATGATCCACGCATATCTTTGCGCACATCTGCATAGCTGGTGGCCCAGAAACGCGGCAGATCTGTTGTGATTTGAACAGGTTTTTGAGCGGGCGACAAAAGTGTGATCTGTAAGGGCTCTCTGCCAATCATCGGATGGCGGGTGACGCCAAATAACTCTTGGAGGCGGATGGCAATCTGCGGTTGGCCACCAGAGTAATCGATCGGGATAGTACGGCCTAGGGGCGTTTCAAATTTGCCCGGAACAGTGTGGTCTAGAGCTTGAGTTTGATCCCAGTTCAACCGCGCGCGCAGGGCCTGTATAATGTCGAAGGCTTTCCAATCTGCCGTGCTGCGGACCCCGTTGATATGCGGCAGCAACCAATCCTCCAGAGTTTCTAGAAGATGTGCTTCTTGGACCGAAGGAAAATCAGGGTCGTTCATTAACTTAGAGCGAGCAATAAAGAGTTTTGCTGATTTAGTTAGCTTCAGACCGAGTTGGCGGATGCCATCAAGCATTGCGACTGCGATATCTTCATCGGGTGCGTCTGACCATGTGCGATCTTCTAGGACCAAGGCACCGAGACGTTCTTGTTTGCGGGTTAGAACCCGCCCCTCGCGCCGAGACCAAAGGCAGATGTTTTGCCACTCGATTTGATCCTCAAAAAGGTCGCGCAATTCGCTTTCATCTAATGGAACGGCTTGTCTGATACGTGCCTCGCGTGGGTCACCATCCAAATCAGTGGCGACGATCAATCGGTGCCCACCCATTGCGTCCTCTAACGGCATGACCGCGCCTTTGCCGCCTGATAGGACAAAACGTGGTGCTTCGCCCTCGCGACGCAACCCGATACGGTCGGGATAGGCGAGGGCTGCATGTTCGGCTATTGAAAAACGGCGTTTCGATTTTGGCGCGCGTTTTGCAAGGCGTTTGGCTTCTGTTTTGATCCGCTCTAAAGAGCCACGGTTCACGGCACCCCCAAATCGTTTTGGGTCACGTAAGGCTTGTACGCGCAGGTTCAGATCGACCGAGACGCCGCGCAGTGGGTCGCGTTCCGCAAGTAATGCAGCAGTGTTTGCGGCCTCGGCACCGGCGGTTTCGATCATATGTGCAAGGCGTGGGTGTAAAGGGTAGCGTGACAAGGCGCGCCCGTGTGGTGTGATCCGTCCAGAGCTGTCTAAGCCGCCAAGCATTTGTAGAACACTGCGGGCTTCGGCCAAGCGACCAGCATGGGGTGGAGTCACGAATTGCAATTCGTCTGGGGCTGATCCCCAAACCGCGAGCTCTAGGGCAAAGCCAGTGAGGTCGCCGGCGTCGATTTCTGCAGGCGGGTAAGCTGCTAATGCGCCGTCCTCGCCCCGTGTCCAAACCTTGTAGCAATCGCCAGTTTGCACACGCCCCGCGCGCCCTGCACGTTGTGTGGCTTCGGCCTTTGTGACGCGTTCTGTCACAAGGCGCGACATGCCGCTTGACGGATCAAAGCGGGCGCGGCGCGATTTGCCACCATCGACCACGACCTTGATGTCGGGGATGGTTAATGAGGTTTCGGCGATCGATGTCGCAAGAACGACCTTGCGACCGTTTTCCGCTGGCGCAATTGCATCGCGTTGGGCTGCAAAGTCCATTGCGCCAAAGAGCGGCGCAAGTGTCACGTTTCCTTTGATTTGGTGTTCAAGGAGGCCGTGTACCCTGCGGATTTCGCCTTCGCCGGGGAGGAAAACCAAAACGCTGCCTGTGGTTTCGCCTAATGCGCGCAGTGTTGTATCAGCGACGGCTTGTTCGAAACGGGTTGTTTTCGGGATGGGTTTATCGAGCCAATGGGGGGTTACTTCGTAAGAGCGCCCCTCTGAGGTTACGATCGGGGCTTGCATAACTTGAGCGATTGGCTCTGCGTCAAGTGTCGCTGACATCGCGACCAATAGCAGATCGTCGCGCAGGGCACCTGCAACCTCGAGGCAAAGAGCAAGGCCGAGGTCGGCGTTTAAACTGCGTTCGTGAAATTCATCAAAGATAATAGCGCCGATGTTTGGGAGATCAGGTTGATCTTGTAACATCCGCGTCAGGATACCTTCGGTCACAACCTCGATCCGTGTGGATTTGCTGACCTTTGAGGTGCCGCGAATGCGATAGCCTACGGTCTCACCCACGGGTTCGCTGAGCGTTTGTGCCATGCGTTCAGCGGCTGCCCTGGCGGCGAGGCGGCGCGGTTCTAGCATCAAGATGCGTCCTTGGGTCAGGTTTGCATCTAGCATCGCAAGAGGGACGCGCGTTGTTTTACCTGCCCCAGGCGGGGCCTGCAGCACAACACGGCCCTGCTGGCGCAGGGCGTCGATCACATCGGGCAAAACGGCATCAATGGGTAGGTTTAACGTCATGCTGCTTTATCGTGTAAACAGGGGCGAAGGCCAAGTCGAAGTGGTGCAAGGCTAGACATTTGCTTGGCTGTGAAAGACAAAAGCATCATTCCAATTGTGAGGCGACGATGGATTTGATGGATCTGGCAAAGCGAATAGCTTCGGGTGAGCGCCGAGCGTTGGCGCGTGGCATCACCTTGGTTGAAAGCTCACGGTCCGATCATCGGGCGCAGGCCGCGCAGGTGTTGGCGGCGTTGCCAAAGGATCGCCAAGCGTTGCGTATTGCGCTTTCGGGCACACCCGGTGTCGGGAAGTCGACGTTTATCGAGAGTTTTGGCATGATGTTGACCGCACAAGGTTTGCGAGTTGGGGTATTGGCGATTGATCCATCATCGGCCCGTTCTGGGGGATCGATTTTGGGGGATAAAACCCGAATGGATCGATTGAGCCGAGATCCTAGTGCCTTTATCCGCCCCTCCCCAAGCCAAACTCATCTTGGTGGGGTTGCGCGCCGTACCCGCGAAGCCGTGGCATTGTGTGAAGGTGCGGGTTTTGATGTTGTGTTGATCGAAACAGTTGGTGTCGGGCAATCTGAGACCGTTGCGGCGCAGATGGCGGATTTGTTTTTACTGTTGTTGGCACCTGCGGGTGGGGATGAGCTGCAAGGTGTGAAGCGCGGCATCATGGAGATGGCGGATATCATTCTGGTGAATAAAGCGGATGGTGATCTAGAGCCTTTGGCCACGCGAACCTGCGCTGATTATGCGGGGGCCTTGCGCCTTATGCGTAAGCGATCCCAAGACCCCGATGGTTTTCCAAAGGCAATGATGGTGTCGGCCCTTCATGAACAAGGATTGCAAGACGCATGGGGTGAGATGCAGGCATTGGACGGATGGCGGCGCAACAATGGGTTCTTTACATCCACGCGCGCGTTGCAGGCGCAATATTGGTTTGAAGAAGATGTTCGCACAGCGTTGTTGGCGCAATTGGATGAAAAAGGCATTCGTGAAGAAATGCGTCGATTGGGTGCAAATGTGGCGTGTGGAGATGTTGATCCGGCTGTCGCCGCGCAGAAAATGTTAGCTGTCTTGCGTGATATGAATCGAGGGTAGGGGGCCAGCCCCCGTCCTTCGGACACCCCCGAAGTTTCTTTGGCAAAGTGAATGGGGATTGCCGTGAAGCCCTTTTGAACGCCTGCTTTGCGTGGTTTGAAGATGGCGCTGCTGTTTTATTAAGATGTTTTGTATAAAAGGATGAGGCGAGCCGCCCAATTCGGGTTGACCCGCGTTGCGATTCCCCCTATTGCCAGCAAACGAATTTAAGGGTGCGACCACTGTCTGCATCCGTTGTCGTTGAGAGGACCGCCTCGAAGACGACCTGAGCAAAAGGATGATCCCATGTCGCGTCGTTGCGAATTGACCGGTAAAGGCCCCATGACTGGCAACAATGTCAGCCATGCGAACAACAAAACAAAACGTCGGTTTTTGCCGAACCTG
>JALZUL010000278.1 GCA_023301665.1 Ascidiaceihabitans sp. | reverse complement strand
GGTGCAATGGCCGATCCAGCCGTGTCGGATCATCAAAAAGTGTCGCGCCCGTTGTTGTGATAGAGCTGACCATTTCGACATAGGCGTTGAAAAAAGTAGTTGTTTGCAGTGCTTCGTGAAAAGGGATCGCGAGAATAACTGGCAACACCACAAACGTCGAAAACAAAGACATCAACGGACCCAATGCCCCGTGCCCCGGTGCGCGGCCGTTATGGGCTATCGCGATTAGAACAAAGACAACAATGCCTAGGATGCCAGAATAAAGAAAAGCGCGCCCAGTTTGGAGCTCATCCACGACACCCGCGTATATCGCAGGGATCAACATCGACACCGACGCCATCCCAAAAACCAACATAAACAAGGGCAGTTGGAACATGCGTTCTATGAAGCCAAGCTCTTGCTTCATATCAGAAAAAGTCGATTGAAACTTGCATAAGTCGCTCAACTTCGGGTACGTCTTTGGCCAACGCGAACAAGGCAATAACATCGCCCTCTTCAATGCGTGTCACGCCCATTGGCCTGATAACGTCGCTGCCTTTACGAATAGCGCCGACAAGTACACCTTCGGGGAAATCGACTTCGTTGATCAGCTTGCCCGCCAAAGGCGAGGTCGAAAGCACTTCCGCTTCGATCACTTCCGCTTCGGCATCTCCGATTGAGTAGACCGCGCGCACACGGCCATGACGGATGTGGCGTAAAATAGAGCTTACCGTTGTCGCACGTGGGTTGATGTAGGCGTCAATGCCCAATGGTCCCATCAGGGGAACGAGGGTTGGATCATTGATCAACGCAATGGCATAAGGGCACCCTTCGGATTTAGCGCGCACCGCGGCCAACAAGTTGGTTTTGTCATCATCCGTTACAGCAAGCATTGCGTCTGCACGCCCCACCCCAGCCTCAGCCATGAGCGCGACATCCAAACCGTCACCATGCAAAACAATCGTGCGTTCCAAGGATTCAGCCGCATTTTCCGCACACTTACGATTTTTTTCAATGATCTTACAGCGCATCCGCGTGGCACGCGCTTCGAGCTCTGAGGCAACAGACAGGCCAACGTTGCCCCCGCCCACCAATACAATACGCTCTTGTTTCGCGATCTGCTTGCCAAACACTTCCATTGTACGCGGGACGTCATCAACATGGGCGAAAACATAACACTCGTCCCCCACAAACAGCTGATCCCCCGGCTTTGGAGAGAACAACGTGCCGTCACGGCGCACCCCGACAACAACCGCTCTCAAAGTCGAAAACAGGTCCGTAAGTTGGCGCAAAGGCGTGTTTACGATAGGGCAATCTTCTTCGATCAAAATCCCCAAAAGCTGGGCCTGACCGTCCATGAAACGCTCGGTATCAAAGGCGGCAGGAGCAGAAAGGCGCTGCAACGCGGCGGCTGCAACCTCGCGTTCTGGGCTGATCACAACGTCGATCGGCATATGATCGCGTCGATAAAGATCAGAATAAATCGTTTCAAGGTAGGATTGACTGCGCAATCTGGCGATCTTGCGATTCACGCCAAAAACGGAATGTGCCACCTGACAGGTGACCATATTCACCTCATCAGAATGCGTCGCTGCAATCACCATATCTGCATCGCGCGCGCCTGCACGATCTAGGACATTGGGGTAACTGGCAAACCCCGCAACGCCTTGTACATCAAGCGTATCCGTGGCGCGGCGCACCAATTCGGGATCTTGATCGACGATGGTTACGTCGTTGCGCTCTCCGGAAAGATGGCGGGCTATTTGCCAGCCAACTTGTCCTGCGCCGCATATGATGACCTTCATGGGTGCACCTTTTTATCTATCGTCGAACCTAAGAGTACGTCCATGACAGATGGTCCAAGTCGGGTCAATTCATTTGCACCACGAACCTTGGCCATCATCCTTTGCCTCTTTACTCTTCTTCACCGTCTTCCACATGCGCAACACGCGCACCAGCTTTGGCTGAGGTCACAACCCCAAGAGATTTGAGCTTACGATGCAATGCGCTGCGCTCCATACCCACAAAGTTGGCAGTGCGGCTGATATTACCGCCAAAGCGATTGATCTGCGTCAACAGATACTCGCGTTCAAAGGCTTCACGTGCTTCGCGCAGTGGCAATGTTGCCAATGCTCCCGAAAGCACAACACGCCCCTCTTCGTCGCTTGTGTCCTCTTCCCCAGGAAGCTCACGTGCTTCAATCGCGCCTGATCCGTCACTTAGGATCAAGACACGTTCAATCAAGTTCTTGAGCTGACGCACGTTGCCGGGCCAAATCATTGTTTGCATCAGAGCGGATGCGTCTTCGCTCAGTTCGCGAAGCGGCAGACCTTGATGCGCGTTACACTCTGAAATGAAGTAATCCGCCAACAATGGGATATCTTCGCGACGCTCTTCCAAAGACGGCACCGAAATCGGCACAACATTCAGGCGATGGAATAGCTCTTGGCGGAAATTATCAGCTGCGATCTCGGCCTCAAGGTTACGGTTCGTGCTTGAAATCACCCGTAAATCAACGCGCACCTTTTCAGCCCCCCCGACCCGTAAGAATTGCTGATCGACCAGTACACGCAAGATTTTGGATTGAGTGCCAAGCGGCATATCCGCGACTTCATCAAAGTAGATCACCCCACCATTGGCCTGTTCAAGCAAGCCCGGTTCAACACCACGCTCACCGCTCTCACGTCCAAACAGAACTTCTTCCATTTGATCGGGGCCGACACCCGCGCAATTGACGGTCACAAACGGAGCGCTCGCGCGGTTGGAGTTGGAGTGGATGTAGCGCGCAGCAACCTCTTTGCCGCTGCCCGCGGGGCCAGATAACATCACACGACCATTAGATTTCGTCACCTTATCCAGCTGGCTTATCAGAGCACGGAATGAGGCAGATGTGCCGATCATTTCAGACTGAGCACCGTCTTGACGTTTCAAGGTCTGGTTCTCGCGACGCAATCGGCTGGTTTCCATCGCGCGGCGGATCACAACCAACAGCTGGTCAATGTTAAACGGCTTTTCGATAAAGTCGTAAGCGCCTTGCTTGATGGCCGCGACTGCGATTTCGATGTTGCCGTGGCCGGAAATAATAACAACAGGCACATCCGGGTTGTCGCGTTTCACCGCTTTGAGAATATCGATCCCGTCCATGCCACTGTCTTTGAGCCAAATATCAAGGATCATCAGCGCTGGCGGTTCCGCATTCACTTCTTTCATCGCATCATCAGAGTTTCCTGCCAGACGGGTCGCGTAACCCTCGTCTTTCAGGATATCTGAGATCAATTCGCGAATGTCGCGTTCGTCGTCTACAATCAGAATGTCGCTCATGGGTTTATACCTCTTTCTTATTGTTCGCTGCTGCGATGTCGTTTGGAGCAATTGGCAAAGAGATCACTGCCATCGCCCCGTAGTGGGATTGCCCATCAAAGATGGGCGCGTTTTCCAGCTGCAAAGTGCCGCCGTGTTCTTCGATAATTTTTTTCACAATGGGCAAGCCTAAGCCCGTGCCCTCACTGCGCGTGGTTACGTAGGGCTCAAAC
>JALZUL010000277.1 GCA_023301665.1 Ascidiaceihabitans sp. | reverse complement strand
TAAGATCGCGACCATCGCCAAGATCGGTGCTGAGGAATACGGGTTGACCGTCGGCATTCACGCACATGCTGGCGGCTTTATGGATTTCGAACCCGAGCTTGAGCGTCTGCTGAGCGAAGTTGACGAAAGCATCCTCAAAATCTGCTTTGACACGGGGCATCATTCTTACGCTGGTTTTGATCCGGTTGCGTTCATGAAAAAGCACATTGATCGCATCAGCTACATGCATTTCAAAGACATCGATCCCAAGGTAAAGGCAAAGGTCGTCGCCAACCGGACCGATTTCTATGATGCCTGCGGCGATGGGATTTTTTGTAATCTTGGCGACGGCGACGTTGATTTCCCAGCCGTACGCCAAGTGTTGCTCGACACCGGATTTAACGGCTGGTGCACCGTGGAACAAGATTGCGATCCAAGCGGGGATACGTCGCCGATTGATGACGCAAAATTAAACCGCAGCTATCTGCAATCTATCGGGTTTGAAGGGGTTTAAATCATGACAAAACTTAAATGGGGAATGATTGGCGGCGGCGAAGGCAGCCAAATTGGTCCTGCACATCGCCTTGGTTCCGGCCTTGACGGGTTGTTTGAATTTAGCGCCGGTGCATTAGATCACCGCGCCGCTGAAGGGATCGAATACGGTCAACGCCTTGGTCTTGGGGATCGCGCATACGGTTCTTGGCAAGAGATGCTGGCGGGCGAGAAGGCCCGTGAAGATCGTATTGATCTTGTGACCGTGGCGACGCCAAACTCGACACACTACGAAATCACCAAAGCTTTCCTTGAAGCGGGATTTCATGTGTTGTGCGAAAAACCGATGACCATGACCGTCGAAGAAGGCGAGGATATTGTTCGTACCGCCAAAGCCACAGGCAAGATCTGCGCGGTGAATTACGGCTATTCCGGTTATTCGCTGGTCCGCCACATGAAAGCGATGATCGCACGTGGTGACATCGGTAAAGTGCGACTGGTCAACACCGAGTTTGCGCATGGCCATCACGCCGATGCGGCTGATCTGGATAACCCTCGTGTGCGCTGGCGTTACGATCCGGCGCAGGCAGGTGTATCCGCCCAATTCGCAGATTGCGGCATTCACGCGATGCACATGGCAAGCTTTGTGACGGGCCAAGAAGTAACCAAGCTGTCCGCGGATACGGTATCTTGCCTTGAGCAACGCGAACTTGAAGATGACGCGATGGTAAATTTCCGGATGGACGGTGGCACGGTGGGCAGGCTTTGGACCTCCTCGGTTGCAATCGGGCGCCAACACGGTTTGGGCATTCAGGTTTTTGGCGAAACCGGCGGTCTACGCTGGAGCCAAGAGCATCCTAACCAGCTTTATTACATGCCACTAGGTGAACGCCTGCAAATCATCGAACGGGGCGAAGCCAACCTGTCCCCCGAAGCCGATCGCACCACCCGCGTCACCATCGGTCACGCTGAGGGGATGCCGCTGGCATTTGCCAATATCTATAAGGATCTGGCCGAAGCCATCAGCGCAAATAAAGAGGGCCGAGCAATCGATCCAGCCGCTGACCTATACCCCCGTGCAGAAGATGGCTTGCGTTCAATGGCAGCCGTTGTGACGGTCGCACAGAGCGGCAAGGAAAATGGCGCGTGGTTAGATGCGCGCCCACCCATGTTTCGCACATGAAGAATAGCGCGCAGGGTTAGGCCTTGCGCGCTTTTAACGTGCCACGTTCAACAACCGAGCAATCGAACAATCGCGCTTGTGGTGTGAGGTCATTGTCACTGATCAACGCAGCGACACGGTCAATCGAGGCCGAGATGATCTCGGAGAATGGATTGTGAATCGTAGTCAGATCGATGTTGTCCCATCCCGCCATCTCCATGTCGTTCAACCCGATCAGGCCAACGTCTGAGGGCACATCCAATCCCGCAGACTGCAAAGCTGACAAAGCCCCAATAGACAAAACATCATCCCCACAGAAATAAGCCTGTGCAGGCGTGTCTTTCAGCAAACGGCGCATCTCTGTACGCCCAGCATCAAAACTATAGTTGTCTGCAAAGCTACTGGTTGCAGTCACATTTGCGTGCTGGGCCAGTTCCGACAGAAAGCCCTTTTCACGGTCTTGGGTCGATGTGGCGGCTTGCGGCCCCCCAAGAAAGCCGACCTTTGTATAGCCGCGATCTATCAGGGTGCGCGCCGCCAAGCGGCCCGCAGCGATGTTATCGATCCCTAAAATATCTACTGATGGGCTATCTGAATGTCTGCCAAACGAATGCACCACCGGCACACGAGCATCGCGGAACGCCTTGGCAAAACCCGGCGGTAAGGTAGAGGATGCGACGATCACCCCATCTACGGAGTATTGGCGTAACATCCGCACAGAGGCTTCCGGGTCCGTACCATCGGTCAGGTTTACCAATAACGGTCGCAATCCCCGTTCCTGAAGCCCACGGGTGAACAAATCAAACACTTCAAGAAAGACCGGGTTATGAAAGTTGTTCGACACCAGACCAATCATCTTGGTGCGACCCGTCGTCAACGATGACGCAAGTGCGTTGGGACTATACCCCAATTCTGTTGCAGCCTGCATGACCTTGTCGCGGGTTTTCTTGGAGACTGATGCTCCTTCTGTAAATGTACGCGACACGGCCGATCGCGACACTCCCGCGAGGACTGCAACGTCCTTTAATGTCACCGCCATGGGTTATCGTTCCTTATTCTTCAGGATCGGCGCTGTAGTCTATGGTGGCAAACCGCCATGCACAAATCACGCTGATCCCGATGAAAATAACACCCCATAAAGTCGCGCCTGCGGACATTTCATAAAGCCCCCAAAGCGCTGTAACCAATACCACGCAGACCCGCACCCATACGGGTTCGAAAAACGGGTCTGTCAGGTCAATAAGTTTCTTCACGCAGCACCTTCATACTCCGCACCCGTTTTTGCCCCCGTGATATAGGCGACCACGTCTTGGCCGTCTGTCTCTTCTTTTTTCAGGTTAGCAACGATGCGACCGCGACGGAATACAATGATCCGGTCCACAAGGTCAAACACCTGACGCATGTTGTGCGAAACAAGGATCAAACTTTCCCCCTGCTCTTTCAACGTACGGATGATGTTTTCAACCTGTGCGGTTTCCTGAACGCCCAGCGCAGCGGTCGGCTCATCCATGATGGTCAACTTGCTGGCAAAAGTCGCGGTACGCGCAATTGCGACGCATTGGCGTTGCCCCCCAGACATGTTGGCGATGGTGTTTTTGATGTTGGGGATTTTTACTCCCGTCTTCACCAAACCTGCCATCGTGTCGTCGCGCATGG
>JALZUL010000276.1 GCA_023301665.1 Ascidiaceihabitans sp. | reverse complement strand
ACAATCCGCTCTTTGACTTTTTCCAAGCCATAGTGATCGTCGTCTAGAATTTTCTGCGCGCGACCAAGATCTTTCTTAACGCGGGATTTAACACCCCAAGGGACGCCCAAGATCCAATCCAGATAGTTGCGCACAACTGTAGCTTCCGCCGACATCGGCGACATGTTCTTTAGTTTCTTAACTTCAGCATCAACCTTTTCACGGGCTTCTTTGCTCAGCTTCGTACCATTGATTTTCTCTTCCAGCTCGACAATCTCGTTCTTGCCGTCCTCGCCCTCACCCAGCTCTTGCTGGATCGCTTTCATCTGCTCGTTCAGATAATATTCACGCTGCGTGCGTTCCATCTGCGTCTTCACGCGGGTCTTGATCTTTTTCTCGACCTGCAAAACAGACATCTCGCCCTGCATCAGGCCATAGACCTTCTCAAGACGCTCAGAAATGCTCAACGTTTCGAGCAGATCCTGCTTTTGCTCGACCTCAATGCCAAGATGACCCGCGACCAGATCAGCCAGTTTCGCAGGCTCAGTGGATTCACCAACCGCTGTCAGTGCTTCTTCGGGGATGTTTTTCTTAACTTTGGCATAGCGCTCAAACTCATCGCCAACCGAACGCAACAAGGCTTCCGTTGTGGCCACGTCACCTGGCATTTCAGTCAAGTACTCCGCACGCGCCTCAAAGAAATCACCGTTCTCGAGGTACTCGGTAATGCGCACACGTGCTTGGCCTTCGACCAGCACTTTTACCGTGCCATCAGGCAATTTCAAAAGCTGCAATACATTCGCCAAAACGCCAGCCTTGAAAATCCCATCACTTTGCGGATCGTCCTCTGATGGGTCAGTCTGGCTCGACAGCAAGATTTGCTTGTCATCCGCCATGACTTCCTCAAGGGCGCGAACAGATTTTTCACGGCCAACAAAAAGTGGAACAATCATGTGGGGGAACACCACGATATCGCGCAACGGCAATACGGGGTATGATGCGTTCAATGGTTCTTGCATGCTCAATTTCCTTATCTGGCAAGACGACTTCGGTCCCAATTTTAGGCAACCACTGCCGTCTCCTGTTTGGACTTTGTTAAGTGTAGGTCCTCTACGTCCATTTCAAGACCAAAATGACCTGATCCCTCACAAGGTGCAATGGCATGAACGGCATTTGAACCACAATTATCCCCTAAAACGCTTATTATCCGCAAAACTAGAATTTACCGCCCACCATTGCCTCAATTGTTTAAAAATACCCTGATATCCATGCAAAAAAACATCAAAAACCTTCGCCGATGAACGCAAAGCACAAACCTATCGACAGAAACCAACAAGCCTGCAATGGTCCGACAACCGCGTAGCTTGGGAGGGCCGAAAACGTGCTAACATCTAAAAAATTCTTGTGTTTTTTGACCATTTGCACCCTAGGCACGGCATGTTCCACAGGCACCCAAGCCCCCAACAAGGTTCAGGACGTTCATTTTTTGTCTGAAGACCCCACCAGAACCATCGATAAATATGACATCGTGGAATTTCGCGCCCAGCACCTTGACCAAACAGGTGAAACGCCCCGAGCGATAGAGATTTTTGGTGTAACCTGTAATCTCATCGGCGAAGGGTTCACACTACAGATCGTGCCGCCGGCAAAGGTTAACGTCCCAATGTACCTTGGAACGCTTCAACCCATCACTGCCAATTGTACATCTGACAGCCAATTCGCACAGGCCACGTTTGAACCTCGAAATATCACGACCAACCCCAGACCCAACCCATTAAAAGGTGGGCTCATAGGGATAGCTGCCATTCAGCTCGCAGCGGCGGCAAACAAAGCCGGTCGGGATCAAACACAAGACCACTTTGATTTTCCGAACGTCCTAAAAGTGAACTTCGATCACCCCTAACCCAACGCTTGAATCAAAGCCGCTCGATATCACCCTGCGCACGCCCTTCGTGGAACGCTTTTTGCCAATCCGCAAAAGTACCCGCGGCAATCGCATCACGCATACCCTGCATAATATCTTGGAAATACTGTAGGTTATGCCACGTCAGCAACATCCCCGAGATCATCTCGTTGCTGCGAAACACATGGTGCAGGTACGCACGTGAATATTTCGAACAGGCAGGGCATGTGCAGTTTTCATCCAAGGGGCGCGGATCATCTGCGTGGCGCGCATTCTTGATGTTCACAACACCGTGGCGCGTAAACGCTTGCCCCGTGCGCCCTGAGCGTGACGGCAAAACGCAATCCATCATATCAACACCGCGCGCAACCGCGCCGACGATGTCGTCAGGTTTACCAACCCCCATCAAGTAACGCGGCTTATCCACCGGCAACATATCCGGCGCGTAATCAAGGCAACCAAACATCGCCTCCTGCCCCTCACCCACAGCCAAGCCGCCAATCGCGTAACCGTCAAAGCCGATCTCACGCAAAGCCTGTGCGCTTTCCTCACGGAAATCTTGCTCCAAGCCACCTTGCTGAATACCAAATAATCCATGCCCCGGACGATCCCCAAACGCATCCTTAGAGCGTTCAGCCCACCGCATCGACAGGCGCATGCTTTCGGCAATCCGCTCACGATCCGCAGGCAGCGCGGGGCACTCATCAAAACACATCACAATGTCAGACCCGAGCAGCTTTTGGATCTCCATCGAGCGCTCTGGCGTGATCTCATGACTTGAGCCATCGATGTGAGATTTGAACGTCACACCCTTTTCCGTCAGCTTGCGCAAATCTGCGAGGCTCATGACCTGAAAGCCGCCACTGTCCGTCAGGATCGGGCGATCCCAATTCATAAACTTATGCAGCCCACCCAAGCGGTCAATCCGCTCAGCAGTTGGACGCAACATCAAGTGATAGGTGTTGCCCAGCAAAATATCCGCCCCCGTCGAGCGCACACTTTCCGGCATCATCGCTTTCACCGTCGCTGCCGTGCCCACAGGCATAAAAGCAGGCGTGCGAATTTCCCCCCTTGGGGTGTTGATCTGACCCGTGCGGGCCTTGCCATCGGTGGCATGTAAATCGAATGAAAGCTTGGTCATAACGGGGCCTTTCAGGGTATCAGACAGGCGATAAACCGGATCACGCAAACTTGCAATCCACAGCTAAAATTCCCATATTATGTTGAATATTCATTTCAGGACAAAACCTTATGCCTTTCGAAGATATCATCTTAGGTCTATTACAACAAAACATCGTTTACTTACTTCTTGCCCTACTGATCGTCGTTCTGATCTTCAAAGGGATACGCATTGTTCCTCAATCAGAACAACATGTTATCGAACGTTTTGGACGCCTGCACTCGGTGCTTGGGCCAGGGATCAACATGATCATCCCCTTCCTAGATGTCGTCGCGCACAAGATTTCGATCCTCGAACGCCAGCTTCCGACCGCATCACAAGACGCCATCACCCGCGACAACGTGCTGGTTCAAGTGGACACCTCAGTGTTCTACCGGATCACCGAACCGGAAAAGACAGTCTACCGGATCCGCAATGTCGACAGCGCGATTTCAACAACCGTTGCAGGGATTGTGCGGGCCGAAATCGGCAAGATGGACTTGGATGAGGTTCAGGCCAACCGCAGCTCTTTGATCACCACCATCAAATCACTGGTCGAAGGTGCGGTGAATGATTGGGGGATCGAAGTCACCCGCGCCGAAATCCTCGACGTTAATCTAGACGCCGCCACACGCGCTGCAATGATGCAACAGCTCAATGCTGAACGCGCCCGCCGCGCACAAGTGACCGAAGCCGAGGGCTCAAAACGCGCCGTTGAATTGGCCGCTGACGCCGAACTTTACGCATCCGAACAATCCGCCAAAGCCCGCAAAGTACTGGCCGACGCCGAAGCTTACGCCACCACAGCCGTTGCCAAAGCCATAGCCGAACACGGGATTGAGGCCGCGCAATATCAAGTGGCCCTCAAACAGGTCGAAGCACTCACCGCGCTTGGAACCAGTGAAGGGTCACAAACTATGGTTGTCCCCGCCTCTGCAATGGATGCATTTGGGGATGCCTTTAAACTGCTGAAAGGACGCAGCTGATGGAAGACGTTATGAACCTTTGGTGGGTCTGGCTCGCCGCTGCTCTGGCCTTGGCATTGCTCGAAGTGCTCGCCCCTGGTTTCATCTTCCTCGGGTTCGCAGCCGGCGCGGTGGTCATGGCAGCGGTTGTTGCCATCGCCCCTGCCCTGTCGATCCCCGTTGCTTTGGCCATCTTCGCAGCATTGTCACTGGTTTCATGGATCGTGCTCAAACAGGTGTTCAAAAAGCAAAGCTCAGGCGCGCGCCGCATTTTGCACGACATCAACGACTAAACCCATAGGCAAAAGGCCAGCGCCCA
>JALZUL010000275.1 GCA_023301665.1 Ascidiaceihabitans sp. | reverse complement strand
AGCAATCTGTTGGGATGACAATGAAGCGGCCCGTGAGGTCGCGACAGGTGAAGGGTTCACTTGCAAAGACCTCAAGAAGAATGGCGCGTTTGAAGATATCGCGCGGCTTATCGTGAGCCCGGGCATCCCACATCTTTATCCAACGCCGAACCCTGTTGTGGCCAATGCGCTTAAGGCAGGCGTTCCAGTCGACAACGATATTGGTTTGTTTTTCCAATCCTTCGCGACGCCCGAGTGGAACAATTTCGAGACCATGCCACGGGTCATCGCAGTCACGGGATCTAACGGCAAATCCACAACCTCTGCCTTGATACATCATATCTTGAGCCACGCGCAGCGCCCTGTGCAATTGGCAGGCAACATTGGTCGGGGTGTCTTGGACATTGATCCTGCCATCGACGGCGAAGTTGTGGTGTTAGAGCTTTCCAGCTATCAAACCGATCTTGCGCGTAGCCTGACACCAGACGTTGCAGTGTTTACCAATCTTAGCCCTGATCATCTTGATCGCCATGCTGGCATGGGTGGCTATTTTGCAGCCAAGCGCCGCCTGTTTGCCGAAGGTGGCCCTGATCGTGCTGTTGTTGGGGTTGATGAGCCCGAAGGGCAGTTCCTCGCAGGTCAATTGAGCGAGGGTGGTGCGGATGATCGTGTTATCCGCGTTTCAGTCGAAGAAAAGCTGACCGGACCCGGTTGGCAAGTCTTTGCACGCAAGGGGTTCCTAAGCGAATACCGCAAAGGACGGCAGGCAGGCTCAATTGATCTGCGTGAAATTGACGGCTTGCCGGGGGCGCACAATCACCAGAACGCCTGTGCAGCCTATGCAGCTTGCCGCGCTTTAGGCATTGCGCCACGGGTGATTGAGACCGCGTTTCATAGCTTTGGGGGCTTGCCCCACCGGAGCCAGACCATCGCTGAAGCAAAAGGTGTGCGTTACGTCAATGACAGTAAAGCGACCAATGTGGACAGTGCGGCCAAAGCCTTGCAAGCCTTCAAACGTATCCGCTGGATTTGTGGCGGATTGCAAAAAGAAGGCAGCATGGATGCGTTAAATGACGTCTCTGGTGAAGTGCTGAAAGCCTATGTGATTGGCCGTGAAGCTGCACAATTTGCAATGCAGCTCAATGTCGAAACACAGGTTTGCACCACGATGGCGGATGCAGTTGCCGCGGCCATGGAAGATGCGAAAGAGGGTGAGGTTGTCTTGCTTGCTCCTGCAACGGCAAGCTTTGATCAATACGACAGCTTTGAACGTCGAGGCGATGATTTCATCGCGCAGGTTGAGGCGCGCCTGTAAAAATTATCGCGCGGCGATTGCTTTCGCCGCCGCCATACCCGATGACCACGCCCATTGGAAATTGTACCCGCCCAGCCAGCCAGTTACATCGACAGCTTCGCCGATGAAATAAAGCGACGGAATGGCTTTAGAGGCCATGGTTTTTGACGACAGCTGATCTGTGTTTACGCCGCCCAATGTGACCTCAGCGGTGCGATACCCTTCGGTGCCGGACGGGGTCATTTTCCAGTTTTGCAGCTTATCAATGATTTCTGAAAGCCGCTTGTCGGATTGATCCGCAAGGTTCCCCGACAGATCCATAGTCTCTGCCAGATGTTCGACCAATCGCGCAGGCAATAGTTTCGCCATCTCAGTGGTCAGGTTCTTACGCCCCTGATCTTGGCGCTTGGCGCGCAGCGCTTCCATCAACGTGTTGTCAGGATCAATGTTGACGGTGATGTCTTGCCCTTCGGACCAATAGCTAGAGGCCTGTAAGATCACAGGCCCTGACAATCCACGATGGGTGAATAGGATGGCTTCGTCAAAGCTGGTGGTGTTGGCTGTGACGCGGGCAGGGGTTGCGACACCTGCCAACGGCGTAAAGCGATTTTCTGCAAATGTGAAAGGCACCAAAGCGGGTTGGGTGTCAATCACGTTCAAATCAAATTGACGGGCAATGTCATAGGCCAGACCTGTTGCGCCCATTTTGGGGATCGATTTCCCGCCAGATGCCACAACAAGAGTATCAGCTGTGATTGGCGTTTCGCCGCTTGGCCCTGAAAGGATCGCAGCATAACCGCTTTCGCTTTTGGTTAAGTCGGACACGCTGGTCTGTAAGCGTAATTCAACGCCCGCATCTTGCATCAGCTTTCGCAGCATCGCGACGATTTCTTTTGCTGACGTATCGCAAAACAATTGCCCCAAGGTTTTCTCGTGCCATTTGATCCCGTGCTGATCGACCAGTTCGACAAAATCCCATTGGGTGTAGCGGGCAAGCGCTGACTTGGCGAAATGCGGATTTTGCGACAAAAACGCGTGCGGGTCGCAGTACATATTGGTAAAGTTGCAGCGCCCACCACCTGAGATGCGAATTTTTTCGCCCGGTGCCTTGGCGTGATCCACAATGAGGACCCGCCCGCCGGCATTGGCCGCACACATCATGCCAGCGGCACCTGCGCCTATGATCAAAGTATCGAAATGCATGTGTTGCCCTTGCCCGACTAAAACGGGCAGGTCAAGCTGGCGAAAAGGTTGCTCGCTCTGTGTTTGAGTTTTTGGAACCCCTTGATCTGCGCAGGTGTGAAACCCACTAGCCCAACGCGCAAAACCTTGCTATAATGGCTCTTAGATCCCGAAAAGGGACATTTTGAGGCAGTGTAAAGGCGATAACCATGACAGAAATGGTCTATGGTGCGGTACCGGTTCAGCGCGGCGAACCGATCCTTCCCAAATGGTGGCGAACAATTGATATGTGGGCTTTGTCCTGCATTTTGATCCTATTTGCCGTAGGTTTGTTGCTGGGTTTGGCGTCTTCGCCCCCTCTGGCCGCGAAAAATGGATTTGATTCATTCCACTATGTGCAGCGCCAAGCGTTTTTCGGCGTTGTGGCGTTGGTGGTCATGATGCTGACATCGATGATGTCGCCTTTGATCGTGCGTCGATTGGCAGTCCTTGGGTTTGTCGCAGCCTTTATTGCTTTGGCGATGTTGCCATTCTTTGGCACTGACTTTGGCAAAGGCGCTGTGCGTTGGTACAGCTTGGGCTTTGCCTCGTTCCAACCATCCGAGTTTTTAAAGCCCGGCTTTGTCGTCGCGGCGGCTTGGATGATGGCGGCAAGCCAAGAATTAAACGGCCCTCCCGGACGTTTGTGGTCTTTTGCGCTGTGTATTGCGATCGTTTTGATGTTGGCTTTGCAGCCAGACTTTGGCCAAGCCTGCTTGGTTTTGTTTGGCTGGGGTGTGATGTATTTTGTAGCTGGCGCCCCAATGATTTTATTGGTGGGTATGGCTGGCTTGGTCATTCTTGCAGGTACGTTTGCTTATGCAAATTCCGAACACTTTGCCCGCCGCATTGACGGTTTTCTGAGCACGGATGTCGA
>JALZUL010000274.1 GCA_023301665.1 Ascidiaceihabitans sp. | reverse complement strand
CAGCTGATCGAAGACAAAGGCCCCACCGGCTTTACCTTATCAGAGGCGTCCAAAACAGCTGGGGTCACCCCTGCCGCCGTCTATCGCCACTTTCAAGGTCGCGAGGATCTGATCGCTGAGGCTGCGCGCCAAGGATATGAGATGTTCGCTGACTTGATGGAGTTTGCCTATCAATCTGGTCAACCTTCAGCTTTGGCCGCGTTTGAAGCGACGGGTCGTGCCTATCTGGCTTTTGCCCGCAAATACCCCGGTCATTATATTTCGATGTTCGAAAGTGGAATATCCGTAAATCGAACGCCGGAATTGGCAGCCGCAAGTAAACGCGCCAATGACGTTCTTGAGAAAGCCGCGGGTGATCTGAGCGAACATATTCCCGCAGACAAGCGCCCGCCTGCATCTATGTTCAGCGCACATATTTGGGCGATGAGCCACGGTGTTGTTGAACTGTTCGCGCGAAACTCACCGGGGCGTGCGTCGCCATTTCCACCCGAGGATCTGTTAGAAACCGGTATTGGAATTTATCTGCGCGGCTTGGGACTGATACGTCCCGACGATTAAGCCGCAGGTTCAAAGGCCAGAACCGTAGAAGCCACCCTATATTTCCGCGAACATCCCAAACGAAAAAGGGCGCGCCAATCGGCACGCCCCTTTCCCAAAATATGTAAGCAGAAATTAACGCTTTGAGAACTGGAAGCTCTTACGCGCTTTTGCTTTACCGTATTTCTTACGCTCAACAACACGGCTATCGCGTGTCAAGAAGCCAGCTGCTTTCAACGCGCCGCGAAGGGCTGGGTTGTACAGCTGCAATGCTTTGGAAATACCGTGCTTAACCGCACCAGCTTGACCGGAGAGACCGCCGCCTTTGACCGTGGCAACCACGTCAAATTCGCCTTCAACACCAGCAACGCTGAAAGGTTGTGCAAGAACCATCTGCAAAACAGGGCGCGCAAAATATGTGTTTTGCTCTTTACCGTTTACAGTGACTTTACCGGAACCAGGCTTGATCCAAACGCGTGCAACCGCGTCTTTACGTTTGCCGGTTGCGTATGAACGACCGTGTGCGTCGATCACTGGCTCACGTGGCGTCAATTCGATTGCAGGTGCCGCGGCTTCGCCGGCAACAGCTTGCAAATCTTCGAGTGTGTTGATTTCATCAGACATGCTCATGCGCTCCGTGTGTTTTTAGGGTTCATGGCTGCAACGTCCAGAACTTCTGGATTTTGTGCTTCATGTGGATGCTCAGCACCCGCATAAACGCGCATGTTTGTCATGATTTGACGGCTCAGGCGGTTGCCTGGCAACATACGTTTCACGGCCAAAGTCAAAACGCGCTCTGGGTATTTACCCTCGAGGATTTGCTCTTTTGTACGTGATTTGATGCCACCTGGGTGGCCTGTGTGCCAGTAGTGGTGCTCTTGACGTTTGTTACCGGTCAACTGCACTTTTTCAGCATTGATAACGATGACGTTGTCGCCGCAATCCATGTGAGGTGTGAATGTTGCTTTGTGCTTACCGCGAAGGCGCATAGCAATGATCGAAGCCAAACGACCCAACACGATGCCTTCAGCATCAATGATGATCCATTTCTTTTCGATATCTGCTGGTGTTGCAGAAAAGGTTTTCATGGCAGGATAGTCCTGTTTTAGGTGAGTGAGGCAACGCATGCGCCGACTCTTTGTTTTGATGAGCGGGTTATAAAGGAAGCGCGCACACGGTCAAGCGCAGCAAGCAAGGTTTAAGCGTTTAAAAACAATGTGTTAAAAATAAGGTAACATAATACCCCCACAAATCAAGCACTATTCATCCCAATAGCAGCCCTTGTACTTACAGCCAATGCTTTGCACACTGGCCCAAGATCAATGCACTATTAAATAAATGAGTACTCCAGCATCATGTCATCGCTTACCTCACCCTTTTTAGCGACTATTGTTTTGCTGGCAGGGGCTACGTTTGTTGGCATGTACCCCGTCGTTAAGCTGATCAAAGTTTACGAGGCCCATCATGAGCTGAAACAAGGTTCAGCAGGCTGGCTGCGCACCATTGGGGGCTGGTCGATCATCGCATTCTGGCTGATGACCACATGGTTCTTGGCAACAATCGTTGGCGATTGGGCTGTGTCTGGCGATCTTTCCGCGGCTTTAGACAGATCGTGGCTGAGATTACGCATCCTGCTTGAGATCGCCGCAGCTTTGGCGGATTCAGATTGATGTCAAAGACCGACACACTTCAGTCAGAGCTCCAATGCCCCAACTGCGCGGGTCAATGTGTCTATGCGCCAGCGGTACGTGGCCTTCAGTGCACAAGCTGTGGAAACGTCCATGACCTAAGCACTAAGGAAGATCACAAAGCTGCCGCCGAATTTAGCTACGATCCGGACACCCCGCACGAGGACGCGCTCGACCTAAGCGAAACCAAGGCACATCACTGCAATACCTGTGGCGGCGATGTACTGTTTACCGGCCCTGCCCTGTCTGAACGCTGCCCGTATTGTGATGGTCCGGTGGTCTTGAGCACGCAAGATTCCGGCTACGAGGCCATGGCTTTGATCCCATTTGATGTGGATGAAATGCTTGCCCAGCACCAAGCACAAAACTGGGTTACAAAGCGGTTTGCAAAACCCGACGATCTGGCTGGCGTTGTTGCACAGGCGCGTGTGGCTGGTCTTTACGCTCCATTTTGGACTTTCGACACCAACGAAGCCGTTGAATACTGGGCGAAATACCGAACCGGCAGCGGAAACAACCGGCGTGTGAGGTCCACCAAAGGGAACCTTAGGATTTTCTTTGATGACTTGTTGATGCCAGCATCCCCACACATCACCCCACTGATCCGTGACGGCATTCTGCATGAATTTCAGCCAAGTGCGCTGCGCCCTTATCGCGCGGGATATCTGGCAGGCTTTGCCGCAGAGCGTCACCATCAAAGCGTCGCTGAGGGCTTGAAAGAAAACGCCGACGACAAGCGTCTGTTGAT
>JALZUL010000273.1 GCA_023301665.1 Ascidiaceihabitans sp. | reverse complement strand
CCATTGCCAAGTCTAATGTCCATTGCGTCTTTCCAGTATGCGTTGCGCGCGGTCAAAATCCGCAGGCAGAGTGATTTTTAAGTTGTCTTCGTCCCCGTCAACGATCGTCACCGCGATACCTGCGGCGCGGGCGACCTCTACATCATCGGCGGCTGTGCCGTCACTTGAGTTGTGGGCGGTTTTGATGACGTCTAGGTGAAAGCCTTGGGGGGTTTGGGCGCGGTAAAGGCCGCTGCGGTCTTTGGTGCCAGAAACCATTCCATCGATCCCTGTCCAAAGCGCATCGGTCACCGGAAGGGCGGGTGCGGCACCTTTGTGATTGTCTAATGCGGCAATGACGTTGCTGATCGTTTGACCAGAGACGCAAGGCCGCGCAACATCGTGAATGAGAACGTTTTCAATGCCCACTGGGATCGCTGCGAGGCCCGCCTTGACCGAAAGCGAACGCTCTGCGCCGCCGGTGGCAATGATAAGGTTTTGCCCTGTTGGCGCTTTTTCGATGTCGTCCGCATGTAAAACCAAAACAACACAGGAAACGTGAGGGTGATTTAAAAAGGCAGAAACCGTATGCATCAACACCGATTGCCCTGCAATTTCGCGCCATTGTTTTGGGGTTGAACCGCCCGCGCGCTTGCCGCGCCCAGCTGCAACAATGATCGCTGCGGTTTTTTTGTGAGTCTGATTGTTCATTAACGCCATTGTTTACGCAGTCAGATGCGTCGTGGCAATTACCGACGGGATTGCACAAAATGTAGGCACTTGTATGTTTACTGTGCGATTTATCAGGTGGTTTGATTGAGTAGTCCCTTTAAAGCCGATAAAAAATGTCCAAACGCACAGGAATCCTCTTTTGATTGACCCGATGACCCTTAGGCCGCCCGTTATGTTGGCACCGTTGGCTGGAATCACCGATTTGCCGTTTCGCAATTTGGTGTCGTCCTTTGGCGCGGGCATGGTCGTATCTGAAATGGTCGCAAGCCACGATATGTTGAATGCGCGCCCTGGCAGCCGTGAAAAGGCAGAGCTTGGCCTTGGGCAAGTGGGAACCGCTGTGCAATTGGCCGGAAGCGAAGCCGCGCCATTGGCGGAAGCTGCACGCATGGTTCAAGGGCAGGGCGCTACGGTCATCGACATCAATATGGGCTGCCCTGCAAAGAAAGTTGTAAACGGCTATTCCGGCTCTGCTTTGATGCGGACACCTGATCACGCGTTGACTTTGATTGAGGCGGTTGTGAATGCAGTCGACATCCCCGTTACGCTCAAGACGCGCTTGGGCTGGGACGATGCTATGTTGAATGCACCAGAGATCGCAATCCGCGCAGAAGCGGCAGGGATCAAACGCATCGTTATTCACGGTCGGACACGTTGTCAGTTCTACAAAGGCCACGCGGATTGGAATGCCATCGCACAGGTCAAACAGGCCGTGAACATTCCCGTCATCGCCAACGGGGATATTATTGATATCGCGACGGCTCGCGAGGCAATGAAGCAATCAGGTGCTGATGGCATCATGATTGGCCGCGGCGCGCAGGGGCGTCCTTGGCTGTTGGCGCAAGTGGCGCATGAGCTGTTCGGAACGCCAGCACCTGTCATCCCACAAGGGCAAGATTTCATAGACATGGTATCAGGCCACTATTCGGCGATGATCACCTTTTACGGTGAGACCATTGGGCTGCGCATGGCACGTAAACATTTGGGTTGGTACATGGACACTGTTGGTACACCCAAAGAGCTGCGGCGTGAGATTTTAACCTGCAAAGAGCCAGATAAAGTTCTGTCTTTGATCCCAGCCGCACTTTCGGAGACCGCAGCATGAAAAGCAATGGCAACATATGGGCGTCCTTGCCTGTGCCGGCTATTTTGATCGCTGAGGATGATACGATCCTTGATATCAACTCAGCGGCTGAGGGGTTTCTAAACGCCTCAGCCAAATCAGTGCGTGGAGAGCCGTTATGGGATCAGATTGCGATCGATTCACCGCTTGAGGAATCGTTTGCACGGGCGCGGGCCCAAGGTACGCCGCTTTTCGTCAATGACGTGGATGTGGGCAGTGGTCGGCGCGCGCCGTTACAATGCGCTTTGCAAATCGCACCACTTGTCGGTGTTAAAGGTCAGATGATCTTGATGATCTCGCCGCGTGAGTTGGCGGGGCGAATGACACAAAACGACACTGTGAAATCGGCGGCCAAATCGGCAATCGGTATGGCTGAAATGCTGGCGCATGAGATTAAAAATCCTTTGGCGGGTATTACTGGTGCTGCGCAACTTTTAAGCATGAACTTAGCGCCAGAAGATCTTGAACTTACAGATCTTATTGTCGAAGAAAGCCGCCGTATCGTTAAGCTTCTTGAACAGGTTGAACAGTTCGGGAACCTAAGCGTCACCGAAATGCAGCCGGTCAATGTTCACGATGTTCTTGATCGCGCGCGTCGATCTGCCTTGCTTGGCTTTGGTGCGCAAATGAAGATCATCGAGGAATATGACCCATCGCTTCCGCTCGCATCGGGTGACCCTGACCAATTGTTACAGGTCGTTTTGAACCTGCTCAAGAACGCATCGGAGGCGGCTGGCGAGCGCGGCGGCACGATCCGGTTACATAGTTATTTTGAACATTCCTTTCGTTTGCGACGTGCCGATGGCACGGGGCACTCCCTGCCGTTGCAGGTCGAGATCATCGATGACGGACCGGGTTTACCGGATGGGATCAAAGACGAAATTTTCGACCCCTTTGTATCGGGAAAAGAGAATGGCACAGGACTGGGTCTTGCGTTGGTAAGTAAAATTATTTCTGACCACGGTGGATGGATTTCGGTCTCTTCCGTCCCAGGTCATACGGTTTTCCGCATCTCGTTACCGCGTGCGGGTGGCCCTAAATCAGTTAATACGAAGAAGGAGTAGACCATGGATGGCACCGTATTGGTCGCAGATGATGACCGAACAATTAGAACTGTTCTGACGCAAGACCTAACGCGCGCAGGGTGTAAGGTGCATGCCACGTCCAGCCTAACCACGCTGATGCGTTGGGTTGGCGAAGGCAAAGGCGATGTTGTGATCTCCGATGTGGTCATGCCTGACGGCAATGGCCTTGAGATGTTGCCAAAGATTTCTCAGGACCGTCCTGGTTTGCCGGTGATTGTGATTTCGGCGCAAAATACGATCATGACAGCGATCAAGGCAGCTGAAGCAGAAGCTTATGATTACCTGCCCAAGCCCTTTGATTTGCCGGATTTGATGAAACGTACAGCGCGCGCTTTGGAGCAAAGAGGCCAAAGCCGGCCCGTCCAAAAAGAAGAGACAAACGAGCGTCCCGAAGAACTGCCTTTGGTGGGGCGTACAGCAGTGATGCAATCGCTGTACCGTGTTGTCGCTCGCGTGATGAATACGGATTTGCCTGTATTGATATGGGGCGAAAGTGGCACAGGTAAGTCACTGATTGCACGCGCTATTCATGACTTTTCCGACAGACGCACTTTGCCATTTGTCACCGTTACCTCTGCTGAGTTGCAAGACTTAGAGGGGCCGTCACGGGTCCTGGCGCGTGTCAAAGGCGGCACGCTATTAATTGATGAAATCTCTGATATTTCTGATGAGATTCAAGCGCGGATCGTTCGGATGATGGACAATTCGGGCGATCACGTGCCGCGGTTTTTGGCCACAAGCCAATCTGATCTGGCCTCTGCTATGGAGCAGGGGATCGTGCGTAAGGATTTGTATTACCGCTTAAGCGGGGCAACGTTGAATGTGCCGTCCTTGCGTGAGCGTGTTGATGATATTCCGCTATTGGCCGAACATTTCTTGAACCGTATCGAGTATTCTGGGGATGCTGTGCGCGTTTTATCTGAAGAAGCGACAGAGATTTTCCGCAATTACAGCTGGCCGGGCAATGTGCGGCAATTGGAA
>JALZUL010000272.1 GCA_023301665.1 Ascidiaceihabitans sp. | reverse complement strand
CTATGACTCGTTTTTCCCTTATCGCGACATTTTGCATTTTTGCCTCACCAAGTTTGGCGGCCGATCTCAGCAAAGAAGCTGATTGTGGCTATCAATCTGATGTCGTTGCAGCCATCCAAACTGCACGTTTGGGACGGGTGAAAGAGGCAAACCTAGCGGATGCGATTGCTGCGACCAACCCAACTTGGCCGGAAAGCTACAATAACGCTGTTACAGTTTTGGCAGGCCCGATCTACGATATCAAAAAACGTGATTTAAAGCAGGTTGATTTGGGCGAGCAATGGAAAGAAGCATGTCTCGCACGCGGGTGATGACTGGACTCTGGGCGTGACAGCCTCAATATATAAACCATGAGTTTACCTCCAGGATTTCTTGATGATTTGCGCACGCGCTCTAGCCTGTCCCAAGTGGTCGGGCGTAAAGTCATTTGGGATCCACGAAAGTCTAATCAAGGCAAGGGTGATATGTGGGCACCTTGCCCTTTTCACCACGAGAAATCAGCTAGTTTTCACGTGGATGATCAAAAAGGATTCTATTATTGCTTTGGTTGTCAGGCCAAAGGGGATGCGATTACCTTTGTGCGTGAGACTGAAAATGTAAGCTTCATGGAGGCTGTACGTATTTTGGCTGATGAAGTGGGCATGCCAATGCCTGCTCAAGATCCTAAAGCACAAGAGAAATCTGACCGCCGCACGCAGTTGGCTGAGGTGATGGAGCTTGCGACAAAGTTCTTTCGCTTACAGTTGCAAACGGGTGGTGGAGCTGAGGCGCGCGCTTATCTTGAACGAAGAGGGTTGAAACCAGAAGCGCAAGAGCGTTGGGGGATTGGATATGCGCCTGATGCGTGGCAGGCGTTGTGGGATCATCTGATTGCCAAAAATGTTGAACCTGATTTGATCCTGGGTGCGGGCCTTGGCAAGCCGAGCCAAAAAGGCGGCAAGCCTTACGATACCTTTCGCGGCCGCATTATGTTTCCCATACGTGACGCTCGGGGGCGTTGCATTGCGTTCGGTGGCCGAGCGATGGACCCTAACGATAACGCCAAATATTTGAATTCGCCTGAGACGGAGTTGTTCGACAAAGGACGTAGTCTTTACAATCACGGGCCTGCTAGGTCTGCCGTTGGGAAAGGCCAACCTTTGATTGTCGCTGAAGGCTATATGGATGTGATTGCGCTGGGCGAGCATGGGTTTTCTGGTGCCGTCGCCCCCTTGGGCACAGCTGTGACCGAAAACCAGCTACAAATGTTGTGGCGCGTTTCGCCTGAACCCATCATTGCTTTGGACGGAGATGCGGCAGGTTTGCGCGCGGCGATGCGTTTGATCGACTTGTCCCTTCCATTGCTTGAGGCGGGCCAATCGCTGCGATTTGCATTGATGCCTGACGGTTTAGATCCCGACGACCTATTGAAGGCGCAAGGTGCGCCGGGCTTGCAAAAATTGATCGACGCGGCGATCCCGATGGTTCAGCTTTTGTGGCGACGAGAAACTGAAGGGCATGTGTTCGACAGTCCCGAACGTAAGGCTGCGCTGGATAAGACACTGCGTGAAAAGATCAAGTTGATCAAAGATCCCTCTATTCGGGGGCACTATGGGCAAGCGATTAAAGATTTGCGATGGGATTTGTTCTCGACAAAGCGGGCGTCATCAACCCGTCGAGGCAATACTGGGCGTGGAACATTTAACAACGGTAAGTGGCAGCCACCCAAAAATGCTCTAGCTTCGACAAAGTCATCAGTTCTCGCCAGCGCTTTGACGCCAGAGATAACCGAGCACCTGCGTGAAGCGGTGATCCTTGCTGCAATTGTTGGCACGCCTGAAGTCGCTGAAGAATTTGAACGTGGTCTTGAGGCGATGGTGTGTCGCAACAGTGAGCATGCCGATATTCGAAATCTGATTCTGCGTAATATCGGTGTAAGTGCAGACGTGTTGCACGAAAAAATTTCCGACGTACTTGGTCCCTTTGCTCTTGAAAACTTAGTGAGTGCGGGTCATGTCGCAATCGTACCCTGCATTCGCACGCCTGGCGATGTTGAGATGGTCCGTCTGACCGTTTCCGAAGAATTCGCGAAACTGGATGCTGCGCGGGGGTTGGATGCCGAAATAGCCGATGCTGCTGAAGACTTGACTATAGGCGCGGATGAAGACGTGACATACCGCCTGTCTCAAGCGGCGAAAGCGGTGCAAGAGTCGGTGCGCAGTACAGAAGAAAATAAAGTGGAATTCGACCTGGGCGCGAACGGCGCAAAGATGGACAAGGGTGAACGCAGTGCATTAGATGCGCTGATGGAAACGATCCGGTATTCGAAAGGTGACAGTTAGTTACTTTTCGAGAGGATTCCTTAGTAAAAAGACGGTACATGGGTGGCCGAATCACCCGAAGGCGTGAATGATTCTCTAACTGATTCGTTTTCGAATCACTTACGGAGCCCTGATTAGGAGCACTCGATGGCCGCGAAAGATAATGACGACGCAAAACGCGACGTACAGGATGGCGATATCTCATTGGATATGAGCCAAACAGCTGTGAAGAAGATGATCGGTGAAGCCCGTGAAAAAGGCTACATTGTGTACGATCAGCTGAATACAGTATTGCCCCCTGATCAGGTGAGTTCTGAACAGATCGAAGACGTTATGTCGATGCTATCAGAAATGGGCATCAACATTATCGAAGATGAAGACGCCGAAGAAGAAGAGGCTAAAGGCCCAACTGATTTGGTTGCCGCCGAGGGTACGCGTGACCTGACGCTTGGCAGTACTGGCCAAGAAAAGCTTGATCGCACTGACGATCCTGTGCGGATGTATCTGCGCGAAATGGGCTCTGTCGAGTTGCTGTCTCGCGAAGGCGAGATCGCGATCGCAAAGCGTATTGAGGCTGGCCGCAACACTATGATCGCAGGCTTGTGTGAAAGCCCGTTGACGTTCCAAGCGATTACAATTTGGCGCGACGAGCTTTTGTCAGAAGATATTCTTTTGCGTGACGTTATCGATTTGGAAGCCACATTTGGCGACCAAATGGGTGAAGAAGAAACAACACCTGTTGTTCCGGTCGCGGGCGCTGCGCCCGCAGCCGCGGAAGAGGCCAAGCCAGAACTCGACGCTGATGGCCATCCGATCCAAATTGATGACGATGATGATGAAGATGAACAGGCCAACATGTCTTTGGCTGCGATGGAGGCTGCGCTGAAGCCGCAGGTTTTGATCGCTTTGGACATCATCGCGGATGATTATGCCAAGCTTAGCGAAATGCAAGATAGCCGCCTTTCTGCGACTTTGAATGAAGATGACACATTTTCTGATAAGAATGAGAAAGCATACCAAAAGCTGCGCGCGGAAATCGTACTTTTGGTGAACGAGCTCCACCTGCATAACAACCGTATCGAGGCATTGATTGACCAGCTATATGGCATCAACCGTCGGATCATGCAGATCGACTCTGCTGTTGTTAAACTTGCCGACCAAGCGCGGATTAACCGTAAGGAATTCGTAGAGGCATATCGCGGTCGCGAGCTTGATCCAAATTGGCTTGAAGAAATGGGCCAGCGTCCAGGACGCGGTTGGCAGATGTTTATTGAGCGCTCGCTTGATAAGGTGACTGAGCTTCGTACCGATATGGCGCAAGTTGGCCAATATATCGGTCTTGATATCCCAGAATTCCGCCGCATCGTGCAGCAGGTTCAAAAGGGCGAAAAAGAAGCTCGCCAAGCGAAGAAAGAAATGGTCGAAGCAAACCTGCGCCTCGTTATTTCGATCGCCAAGAAATACACTAACCGTGGTTTGCAATTCCTGGATCTTATCCAAGAAGGTAATATCGGCCTCATGAAAGCGGTTGATA
>JALZUL010000271.1 GCA_023301665.1 Ascidiaceihabitans sp. | reverse complement strand
TAGCGTGTCTCCTACTTTTTTGATCATGTACGCCATTTGGCGCACCTATATTTTCCCAATCAGTCCTAAAGCGTCCCACCCAAAGGGGAAAGCACCAAGACCACTCAGATTTAGTCATAATGTCTAAAACCCTGTGAAAAATATTTCATCAGATTCCCAACTGACACCTTTTTGGCAGTTGCATCCTTTGCTATGAACATCTCATGAGCAAAGGGAGGTAGAAATGCCAAGATCCGATCGATTGTTCGATATTATGCAAGTCTTGCGCACAGGTGGTATTCATCGCGCCCAAGACATCGCCAACCAGATGGGTGTCTCAATCCGAACGATCTACCGTGATATAGACAAGCTGATTGCGGCCGGTGTTCCCATTGAGGGGTCGCGTGGCATCGGTTACAGCACCCAAGATCGTGTCACCCTGCCCCCTTTGACCCTGACCCAATCAGAATTAGAGGTGCTCAATCTCGGATTGGCAATTGTTGTTGAGGCCACTGATCCTGACCTGCGCACCGCAGCGCAAAGCCTTTTGGATAAGATCGAAACAGGATCAACGGAACAAAGTATAGATACCGCAGACGCATGGAAGTTTGCCCGTTCCCCATTTGCCGATACCGCGCGTGGGTTTTCATTTATGCCGCTCATCCGCGCGGCGATCAAAGCCAAGCAAAAGCTTGCGATAACCTATAATTCAAAAGGCGATAGGATCACCACGCGAGTGATCCGCCCCTTGTTGATGGAATACTGGGGCCGCGTTTGGACTGTCACAGCATGGTGTGAACAGCGCGAAGCGTTTCGGGTTTTTCGTGTTGATCTCATAGAAAACGCGCAAGCCCGTCCTGAGATGTTTGTCGACGAAATCGGCAAACGGCTTGCCGATTATACACCCTAGGCCGTTTTAAGCTTCCAGCCAGATTGCGGAGGTAAGAATGCCTCAACGGCGGCTTGGGCGATGACAATTGTATCCGCGCCCTCGTCAGACGTGACATTCATACCGCCAAACACAGCCCGAACTTCGGCCCGTCCGCGCGGCAGTTTCTGCACAAGCGCTGCGACATCGACCTGTTCCGGGTCTTGCACAGCAACCGTAACCTGCACGCGCATGTCTTGGTGTGAAAGCTCTAGCGCACCAAACAACGGCAGTGAAGAATGGCGCAGCGCGTCTTCGATCGCACGCGCACAGGCTTTGGTATAATCCATCCCATGCAAATCATTGCCCATGCCCATTTCAATGATGACACGTTGTTCTTGCTGTGTGGCGTCAGTCATCGCAGCGCTCCATGTCAAAAGCTACAGACAGGGCGACATTGGCCATAATGGTCGGGTTGCCGCTGCCTTCGGGGCGGGCCACATCCAAGCCCCCCTTGTGGACCTTAAAGGTGGTATCGCCATAGGGAAAAACCTCGGCCACGGCTTTCACATCAACCTCTTCGGGCTTTTGCACACCAATATCGACGGTGATTTTCATCGCTTCTTTATCAAAACCGAACACCTCAGCCAAATTGATCGAATTGTGCCAAAGCGCGTCTTGGACCGCCCGTTTTGCCGCCTGTGTATAATCACCACGGCGCAGCGAGGTGCCCATGCCAAATTCAGTCAAAAGTCGCATCAGTGGCTCCCGTCAGATTGAAATACAAAACACCGGTCCCGCGGAACTGTTAACCACATCACGGTTCCATTCTTGGGAAGGAACACATTGGGCACAGTGGCCTTCATCAGTGATCCATCGTGATCCAGACGGAATTCAACAAGGCTCTCGTTGCCCATAAAACGCGCCCGTTCCACCACCGCGCGGGCGGCTGTGCCATCAATTGCCGTGGGTTTCGGCCCGACACCTGCGCGATCAAAATCTATTCGCAGATGTTGCGGGCGAAAAACGATATCCACCTCGGTTCCATCTGGCATGCCCGGCGCAAGAAAGCGACCAAAGGGCGTCATTGCCAATGATCCTTCGACCTTGGCTTTGAGCATATTTGCATCGCTAAAGAATGCGACAGCGGCCCGATCTAGGGGGCGCGTATAAACGTTATAAGCCGCACCTTGTTGCACAATCTTGCCACCACGCATCAACGCGATCTCATCCGCCATACGCATCGCTTCATCCGGTTCATGAGTGACCAGCAAAACGGCGGTGTCTTCTTCTTTTAGGATGCTCAGGGTTTCATCACGGATACCGTCGCGCAGACGGTTATCTAGTCCCGAAAATGGCTCGTCCATCAGCATAATACGAGGTCTTGGGGCCAAAGCCCGCGCCAAAGCCACGCGCTGTTGTTCGCCGCCTGACAATTCGTGCGGGTAGCCATCAATAAAACGGCTTAGGTCCACACGCGCAAGCAGCTCTTCAACACGAGCACGCTTTTCAGCCTTTGTGCCTTTCAGACCATAGGCGACGTTATCCGCCACACTGAGGTGAGGAAACAAAGCAAAGTCTTGAAACATCAAGCCAATCTCGCGCCGCTCAGGTGGTACCCGAAAAACGGTGTCGCAGATCAATTTGCCATCAACGTAAATTTCGCCGCTGTCTTGCATCTCGACACCCGCAATCATGCGAAGGGTCGTAGACTTGCCGCAGCCCGATGGGCCCAACAGGCACGTCACCTGCCCCGGCATGATCTTTAAAGAAACATCATCAACAACCGCGCGGCCGTCAAAACTGCGCCGCATATTACGGATTTCAAGCCTTGGGGTTTGCTCTTTAGGTGTGCTCAACGCCGTCGCCTCAGTGTCCGATTAAAAGGGTCGGATTAGCAGCTATCAGCCCTTTCGCGCGCCCGCAAGCACTGCGGCAAAGCCGACAACCAGAACCACCACACAAATCACCAGCAACTGCTCGTATTTGTGCCCCTCAGGCAGGAACGCTGCGAAGCTTGGCCATGCACGACCAAAATAGGCCAATGCGCCCAAGATCGCGGCAGCAAATGCAACCATGTAAGACCATACTGCAATTTTGCGCCCCATGATCAGACCCACGATCAAGACCGGTGACAAGAACATCGATGCGGTTCCAGATACCGCAACCGCGTCAAATAGTGTTTTGTTGCCCCAAAGCGTAAGTACAGCCCCTGCCAGCATAAAGACCACCATGACTGCGCGCCCACCAGCCAATGTGCGCGGGGCAAGGCGTAGCTCTTCAACAACCAAACGAGACGCAGATGCCAGTGCAGAGTCCAATGTGCTCATCGCTGAGACAAGAAGAGAGACAAGCAATAGAACAAAGATCCACGTTGGGAACATGATGCCCCAAGTGCCGATCAATTCGCTTTCATACTCGGCACCGATCAAGCTGGCGTGGATACCAAAGAAACCAAAGCCAATGATACAAAATGTCGACAACCAGAAAGCGTGTAGGAAAGAGCGACGGGTTGTGTCTTCATCCGCGATAAACCCGCGATCCATCATCACCGGATCATGCGCTGGGTATGAAAAGACCTGCAAAGCAGCCACAGCAAGCAAAACCCAGCCGTTGTATGCACCAGCTGTCCCTGGAGCCGTCAAAACGGCACCTAGATCGAAACCAGGGCTCACAATCAAAGCGATGAAAGCCGCACCAAAGGCAATCAAAAAGACCACCATTTGTACAACATCAGTGCGCAAAGCCGCGCTCAAGCCACCCCAAGCAGAGTAAGCCAGACCCAAGACCGCAACGACCAAGATTGCCGTCGTTCCGGATCCACCTAGAACCGCCCCAGCGATCAAGCCAACCACCAGAAGGTTTGCAAAAACTTCTGACAGCAATCGCAAGCCAATAACAACGTTATAAGATGTGGTGCCAGTGGAACCAAATTGTGCGCCAAGCCAATCCTGAACGGATGACGCGCCGCCTGCTCTTAGACGCGAGACAATGAAACCACCCGTCAAGAACGAGCCATAATATGCCGCGTAAGCCAAGGTACCTGCGATACCGTAATAGTAACCAAGGATCGCTGCGTTCATCAGACTGCGCGCAAAAATCCATGTCGTGACTTGGCTTAACACCAGCATCCATAGACCCGGTGCACTGCCCCCATCGGAGAGCCCGCCGAAAAAGCCATTAACGGTCGCACGGCGCGGGGCAGCGACAAGGCTTAGAACAACAATCAAGGCAAAAATGGTAATTAAAATAGTAGCAGTCATGGAATCCTCGGCACTTTAGTTAAAGCCGACTTAGCAGCCCTTTTATTTGCACTCCACCTTTGAACGAACATACACAGGGATGTGATCTAGTCCAAACTGGTTAATTGTAAAAGCTAGGCAGTTAAGTCAAATTTCAATACGCAATGGTCGACCCCATTCACTTGAATGGTGAGGCTGTGAGCGCCTTCATAAAGCGTAAATGTGCTCGCCCCAGCCTTGAGCTTATGGGATTTCTTCAACGACAAAGGTGTCCCTTGGCTCACTTTGGCTTGCTTCAGCT
>JALZUL010000270.1 GCA_023301665.1 Ascidiaceihabitans sp. | reverse complement strand
TCACCGTTCACACGTACGGTTCCGGTGCCATCTGCATAACCGCCTAACACCTCAAGCAGTTCTGATTGGCCGTTGCCCGCAACGCCTGCGATCCCCAGAATTTCACCAGCACGCACTTGAAGATTGATGCTTTTGAGACGCTCAACGCCTTGTTCGTCAACAACTTTCAGGTTTTCTATATCCAATACGACGTCACCAACTTTGGGCGCGGCTTTGTCGACACGCAACAGAACTTTGCGCCCGACCATCAGCTCTGCAAGCTCTTCGGGATTGGTTTCTGCCGTCTTTACAGTCGCTGTCATCTCGCCGCGGCGCATGACGCTTACAGTATCGGTGGTTTCCATGATCTCACGCAATTTGTGCGTGATCAGGATGATGGTTTTTCCTTCCTCGCGCAGTCGCCCAAGAATGCGGAATAATTGGTCGGCTTCCGCTGGGGTCAACACGCCGGTTGGTTCATCAAGGATCAAAATATCGGCTTGGCGGTAAAGCGCTTTTAGAATTTCAACCCGTTGCTGCATCCCAACGCCGATTTCTTCAATCAAGGCATCGGGATCAACATTCAGTTCATACTCGGTGGCAAGCTCGATCAGCGTTTTACGCGCTTTTGCAAGGCTCGGGCGTAACAAGCGCCCGTCTTCTGCCCCGAGGATGATATTCTCGAGCACAGTGAAGTTTTCGACCAGCTTAAAGTGTTGGAACACCATGCCGATGCCTGCGGAAATCGCAGCTTGGCTGTCTGGGATTTCTGTTTTGGTGCCACTGATGAAAATCTCGCCTTTATCGGCTTTGTAAAACCCATATAGGATCGACATCAACGTGGATTTACCTGCGCCGTTCTCACCGATGATCCCGTGGATTGTACCGGGCATGACGCGGATCGAAATGTCTTTGTTGGCCTGAACAGGACCAAAGGCTTTTGAAATCCCTTTGAGCTCAATGGCGGGTGCTGTTGCGGTATTCACGTTGGCTCTCCCATGCCAGCGAACCCGATAATACGGGTGATTTTACCGTTCTCTAGATCGGCAAAATATTGGCCACGCTGGATCATGTCTTTGTTAATTATAAAATCTACCGTGAGGCGTGCGTGTCCGTGTTTTTCCGAAACATGAACAACCTTGGCCTGCGCACCTGGGGCCATCTCACCAAACATCTTTATGTATGTAAGATAGTCGTCGCGATTGTGGATTGGGGCAGGGATGTTGGGATCACAGTAGTAAAAATTTGACCCGATCGCGGCATCTGTAGCTGCAGCACGCGCCTCGGGTGATGGATCGCCCCAAGCCGAAAAGAGAGTGTGAAAACAATCATTCATGGCTTGGGGCTTTCTTTTAGGTGGTCGTCAGTATCAGAACGTCAGTGCAGGGCAGCTGTCGTCTGACATGTAGTCGTGTACTGCGATCTCGCCCGACGCGATCTTTGCAGATGCCGCTTCTACAGATGCTTCCATGTCCGCTGATACGAGGGACGCGTTGTGCTCGTCCATTGCGTAGCCAACACCACCGTTTGCGAGGCCCATAACCGAAAAGCCTGTGTCCATGTCCGCGCCATCGATAAAGGCTGAGTATACAGCGTTATCAACGCGCTTCATCATAGATGTCAAAACTTGACCGGTGTGCAGGTAGTTTTGGTTTGAATCTACACCGATAGACAAGATTTTCTCGTCAGCAGCGGTTTGCAGAACACCAACGCCTGTGCCGCCTGCGGCTGCGAATACAACGTCAGAACCTTGGCTGATTTGCGCTTTGGTGATCTCGGAACCTTTTACCGGGTCATTCCATGCCGCACCGGTTGTGCCGGTCATGTTGGAAATCACTGTCGCGTCTGGGTTCACAGCTTTCACGCCTTGGGCGTAACCACATGCGAAGCGACGGATCAATGGGATGTCCATGCCGCCAACGAAAGATACGGTGCCTGATTTAGACGCTTGCGCGGCCATCATGCCAACCAAATACGAACCTTCGTGTTCGTTGAATACAACGGAACGTACGTTTGGCGCATCAACAACCATATCGATGATCGCGAATTTGGTGTCTGGATAGTCCGCGGCGACTTGGCCCAATGCGTCGCCAAATGCAAAGCCAGCCATTACGATTGGGTTTGCACCGGATTCAGCAAAACGACGGAGCGCTTGCTCGCGCTGTGCGTCTGATTGCAATTCGATTTCAGCGAATTTACCGCCGGTTTCTTCGGCCCAACGTTGCGCGCCAGTAAAGGCAGCTTCGTTGAAAGATTTGTCGAACTTGCCGCCAAGGTCAAAAATCAAGGCAGGGTCAGCTGCCGCAGCGCCAGCTGTCAGTGCGATACCGGCCGCAGCGCCAAGGAATTTATGCATAAGTGTCATAGGTATTCTCCCACAGTTTTTATTTTACGGCCGCCAAAACTGGGGGGATGAACCTTTACGGTGGACCCACTCGGCCTATTGCACACGATGTGTTTACTTAGATCAGACGCAAATAAGGCCGCAGCGCGCCAGCAGGGTCAACCGATTTTTTGACTGGACAGTCGAGTTTCGGGGGATTCGTGGGGTGTGACGCTAGGGAGCAGGCTTTCGCATGATGATTGCATCTACATATATGCCGCTTTTTCGAGCGTAATAAGAATTGCGACGCGCAATTTCCGCGAATCCGCAGGACGTATAGAGACGAATGGCGGCGGCGTTGTCCTCGGCGACCTCTAGGAACATATCTGCGGGACTGAGCGCCTGCATCCAGTTGTACATAAGGGTATGACCATGGCCGTTCCCTTGATCATCCGGATGAACAGCGAGGGTTAGCAGCTCAGCCTCTCCGGCAATCAGCTGGACAAGCGCAAAGCCACGTTCATACGAGAATAGATGAGTGTGGGGTTTGGCAAGGAGTTGTTCGAATTCTTGCGGGCTCCAAGGGCGTGCATCTTTGAACGCGGCTGTGTGGATCGCGCTGAGCTCCTGAGGGGTCACGACAAGATAACGGGGGCCGCAACCTTGGAGGGGGCCGCATCCGGCGCCTTGAGGTAATAGGGGGCAGGCGAATGTTCTGGGGTTGGAAAGCGCGCGCGTGCGACCATCGCGATGCTCGCAGCCAAGGATGCAGGCGTTGGGTCAGGATCGATCGTATAGCCTTTGTTTTCAAAGTCTTCGGGGCTGATCAATGCTGCGCCACTTGCGTCACGGACGTAGCGATGCGCACGCGGTGCAGCGATACTTTGCACACTCTTATCCGGACGTATCTGAGCGCGTTGATCAAAGCCGTTTACGCCGTAAGCCGGGATGCCAAGGCCCAGTGCGAGGCCACGTGCGGCCGAAACGCCAATGCGGATTCCAGTGAAATTCCCAGGGCCGGTGCCAACAGCAATGGCATCGAGATCGCCGTAGCTTAAGCCGTGTTGATCCAAGGTCTCTTGCAGCAAGAACATAAGGCGTTCCGCTTGACCTTTTTTCATGTCCTCATGGGTTTGGAAGATGACGGTATCGCCAGACAACAACGCGACGGCGCAGTGCGGGGCGGAAGTGTCAAAAGCTAGAATGAGGGGATTATTCATAGGTTCGCACCTTTTTCGAGCGCGTCTGAGCCACTGTCGGTGTGGCGCTCTAGATCATCGTCAATATGCAACCACGGCATCTTTGCATCCGCAAAGCAGTGCATTTGTGGTTTTAATTCAGGGGCTTGGTCCAGAATTCCGATTGGCACGTATACCTGTTCTTTGAGGTAATCATAGTGCGCCACAAGGGCTGAACCGCAATTGCGGCAAAACCATCGGGTTACACCAGCGTTGATAGACATCGAGGGGCCCGGATCAGGAGAGATGTTTAAATCGCTAAGGCCGAAGCCGCAAAAAGCGGCCACAGGCCCACCGGTGATCCGCAAGCAATCTTTGCAATGACAGTAGGTGGTGATTTGTGGAGGTTTGCGGGCTGAGATCGTGTGTTGTCCACAATAGCACCGCCCTGTGATGGGCGGTGTTGATAGGTTTTCATCTATAGAAAACAAGTATTTAGACCGCGACAGGGCGTACTTCGGTCACTTCGGGAATGTAGTGACGCAACAGGTTTTCGATCCCCATTTTCAACGTCAGAGTTGAGGATGGGCAGTTTGCGCAAGCACCTTGCATGTGAAGGTAAACCACACCGCGATCAAAACCGTGGAATGTAATATCGCCGCCATCTTGTGCAACGGCAGGACGCACGCGGCTGTCGAGAAGCTCTTTGATTTGACCAACGATTTCGCCGTCTTCACCTGTGTGCTCTGCATGGCCGGATGCTGGCTGGTGATCACCCGCCATAACAGGGTTACCGGATTGAAAATGCTCCATAATCGCGCCGAGCAAGGCTGGCTTGATGTGGTCCCATTCGACACTGTCGGCTTTGGTGATGGTCACAAAGTCGGTGCCAAAGAACACGCCGTTGACGCCTTCAACGGCAAAGATGCGTTGTGCAAGGGGGGAGGCGTCGCTGGTCTCGGCCGTTGGGAAATCGGCGGTGCCCATCTCTAGAACGGTTTGACCGGGCAAGAATTTCAATGTTGCTGGGTTCGGTGTGGATTCGGTTTGAATGAACATTTGGGTGCCTCCTGCGGTTGCTAAGGATATGCGGTCTTGGCTTCTTCAAGTCAAGGTTTAGAATAATTCTAAATTGGCGGGGCGTTGATTAATCCACCGTTCGGTGCTGATCAAGCGATGGATTGTGCTGGAAATGTACAAATATGGTGGGTCAAATGTACATTTGAGGAACGGGCCGAAGGCTGGTTTCGCAGGCGCAGGTGCAAAAATGTACAAATGCCCCCCCGAATCTGTACATATTAGCAAGGCGGGTCGGATTTACGGTTTGGTCACACTTTGCATTTGTTAACCATTTTTAGTCACGCTTAAGGCTTTGTTTACTACTCGTTCAAAATGCGCAGATCTTGGGCAAGCCAAGGCAAAAGTGTGAGCGCTGGATCGATGATTTGGCGTTGAACCAAACTGCGCATGGTTTGGGCCACATCATTTGGAACTTGGCCAGCCCAATCAGCGCTGGCGTAAAGGGTGATCTCGCGTGAGAACGGTTTGAAGGGGAGGGGCAGCGCCTCGACCTGATCATGAAAGCGTGCAGCGCGCATGAAGCCGAGCGGTGTGGTGATCGACCAGCCAATGCCCCGCGCCACCATCGCCATCAATGCAAGGTGACTGCCCAGCTCAAACCGCTGGGGGTATTCGAGCTTGTAGCGTTTGAGGTGCCCTTCGATTTGTCGGCTGATCAATTGGTCCTGATCGTAACGCAAAAAGGGGCGATCGGCGAGCTGCTCAATCACGTTTGCCGTGTGATCGATCGTGCCTTTTGGAACCACTAAAATGAAGGGGTCGCGGGCAATCGGATATTCTAAGACACCTTCGATCATCGAGCCGGTGTTGGCGGAGATTGCGATGTGCAGTTGTTTTTCTTCGATGGCCTTGGAGATTTCATGGCTGGGCCGCGTGACGAGTTTAAACTTACATCCTGTCAGGCTTTCGGCGAGGATTGTGGCCAACCTAGGTGTAAGCTCATTGTCGAAATCATCGATCAAACCAATGCTCAGCGATTTCAGATGCGCAAGGTCCATGACGGTTAATTCGGTGTGGGCCAGTCGCAATTCGGAGAGGGCGTTTTTGGCGCGTTGCAAAAAGCTTTGCCCTGCTTGGGTCAGGCGCATGGGGCGTTTGTTGTGTTCGATCAAATTGGTTGCCAATGATTGCTCTAATTTGGTGAGCTGTTGGCTGACGGCGGGTTGGCTCAGGCCAGTGATCTTGGCGGTCTGCGCAACCGATCCGCTGCTTGCAAGGGCTTCGAATACTTCGAGCCCTCTGATGGTCACACCTTTGGCTATCATGTGGAAACCTGACTCAATTTCGAATTTGTTTAATTAATGCACTTTACCCCTATTGTTTTTATGCCTTTGAGGCAAGAAAAACGAGCCGTGTATTTGGTGTTGTTAAATAAGCGTTTCGAGAATGTGCAGTCGTGATTGTCTTGATTGAGCTTATTAGAGGGGGCTTGCGGCACCTGAAATGCATCCAAGGATTGATAAAGCGGTCACAAATCCATTTTTGCAGTGAATGCGCCCTTGAAAACCTAGAAAAAAGGCCTCATTTAGTGGCGCGTCCGCAATATCTGCGCGACAGGTTTATTTAGGAGAGACCATG
>JALZUL010000269.1 GCA_023301665.1 Ascidiaceihabitans sp. | reverse complement strand
GTTTGGTAAAAAATGCTGTCCGGTAGGTGGAAATGCTCTTGATTCCTGAACTTCTTGGCAGGCACAGCTTTGCCACGGGCGATGCCCGGAAGGTCAGAAATGATGCATTCAACTTCATCGAGTCGGCGGTCCTTTAGATATTCCTGTGCCGCCTCTGGTAAGTTGTCATTCCAAGTGTCGGCCATTAGGCCCTCTCTTTCGTGAAAAATTCGGCCATCTGTGCGCCGATTTCAATGTTGTTATTCTGAGTTGTGAGTTGTCTCTTAGCTTCGGCGACGCGATCTGCTTGGACGTTGCCGCCCTTATGCTCGATCAGCCCCTCGATGGCGCGGTTCTCGAATTCTGGATGTGGTTGCATGGACCAGATTCGGTCCCCATAAGACAAAGCTGCAACCGCACAAAACGGGGATGATCCGACGACCTCTGCGTCTTTGGGCACTTCGACAACCTGATCTTGATGCCACGCGTTGAGGGCAAGCTTTTGGCCTGCCATATCATATTCGACGCGACCGATTGACCATCCGTCTTGATATTTTTCGACACGGCCCCCTAAAGCTTGGGCAATAATTTGGTGGCCAAAGCACACGCCCATCAACGGCTTGCCCGAGGCCTGAATGGCGCGGATTAGGTTTTCGAGCGGTGGTATGAAGGGGTGATCTTCGTAGGCACCGTGCTTTGATCCGCTGATCAACCACCCATCTGCGACGTCCAAACCAGACGGAAATTCCATATCGACAACGCTAAAGGTTTCGAGTTCGAATATATGTCCGTGGCCGTTCAGCAGTCGCGAATATAGCGCGTTGTAATCACCGAGTTCAGATTGCAATTCAGGAACAAAGTGACCTGCTTGCAGTAGTCCGATTTTCATAAATCACCATTGTTGTGTGCCCCGTATCTAGGGCTGGTTATCAACCTTAAACACGCTCCAGCAGGGTACGCCAATGGGTTTCATCAGAAATATGATCAAATTTTTCGATTTCTTGGCGTTTGCACCTAACAAGGCAGTCGATCAGCAACGGATCAAAGATGCGCGCGATGAGTGGGGATTGCTCAAATAGGTCAACCGCACTTGCCCAATCACTTGCGAGGCTGGGAAGCCCTTTTTCCTCATATGCGTTGCCTGTGATTGGCGCGGGCGGGCTCAATGCATCATCTATTCCAATCATTGCCGATCCAAGAACCGCGCTGATCAAAAGATAGGGGTTGATGTCGCCGCCTGCAGTGCGGTGTTCGATGCGGCGCGCCACAGTGGGGCCACCGGGCACGCGAATTGCGACGGTTCTGTTCTCGTAACCCCATGCCGCAGCTGTTGGCGCATGTGCTCCTTCAACCAGACGCGCGTAGGAATTTGCATGCGGCGCAAAGATCAGGCTACTGGCAGGCATGGTGGCCAAGCAACCGGCGATTGCTTGGTGCAGCAATGCTGTGCCTTCGGGGCCGCCATTGTCAAATATGTTCTTGCCATCTGCATCCAGTACCGAGAAATGCATATGCATCCCGTTGCCAGCATCCTGCGCATAGGGTTTTGCCATAAATGTAGCGGCCATCCCATGTTTGCGAGCCACACCGCGAACCAGTGTTTTGAACAGCCAAGCGTTGTCCGCAGCCTGCATCGCAGGCCCGTGCTTCATCGTAACTTCGAACTGCCCTACGCCGGCTTCGCAAATCGCGGTCTCGGCCGGAATACCCATAGCACGGGCCCCATCATAAAGATCGTCAAAGAAGGGCGCAAAGGCCTCGAGCTGTGCGACTGAAAGAATGTCTTCACTGTCCAAAGGGCGGCCGGTGATTGGACTGCGCGGCGGGCAAAGCGTCTCGCCGCTGTCATCGACAAGGGTAAATTCCATCTCTGTAGCGGCTTGGACCTGCCAACCGCGTGCGGCGTACCCTTGCAAAACCCGCGCGAGGGCATGACGTGGATCGCCAGCAAAAGCGGCACCGTCTTCCGTATGGAGAACCATCGGAACCAGAGCTGTTTCCCGGTTGAGCCATGGCATTGGGACAGGCCCCTGATCGGTTGGACGCAAAATGCCGTCAGCGTCACCGGTTTCAAAAACCAGGGGGCTGTTCTCAATATCGCTGCCCCAGATATCAAGATTTAGAGCGGAAAGGGGAATTCTAACCGCGCCCTTCTCTAGCTTTTCCGCGTAAGATGCAGGCAGGATCTTTCCACGCATCTGACCGTTAAGATCACATGCTGCAACGCGAAATGTCTGTAAGGCTGACAGATCAATTGCCTTATCCATTTAAATACGCCCCTTGTTCATCTTGCCCAATAAACTTCCGCCGGAGGCACATTTGTCAATGGCACTAACGGATCAAGTTCGGGCGGATACGCAACTTTTGCCTTCTGTTCGACGGCAGGTGGGCATTCAAACGGCGATTAACAAGGCTGAACAGCCCGATCACACAAAGGGTCAGTAAGATAAAGTAACCGGCTAAAATCGGGTATGGGATAAACGGGTTAAAGGTCTTATCCGCAAAGTAGCTGGCATAATAAAGCGCGTCACCACGTTGTTGCCATGCCGGAAATCCGCTGAAGAACACAAGAGTGGTCGCGTGGAACAAAAAGATGGCTTCGTTGGTGTAAGCAGGCCATGCAAGGCGCAGCATTGTGGGCCAAATGACCCGCTTGAAGCGGGGCCAGCCGGTCATGCCGTAGGCATCAGCGGCTTCAATATCGCCTTTAGGAATTGATTGAAGGGCACCGTAGAAAATCTCTGCCGTATAGGCGGCAGTGTTCAGGAATAAAACAATCAACGCGCCAAGCCAGGCGGCGGTGAAGGGCGCAAAGAATGCGTAATTTCCCTTGAGGGAAAGGAAAATGAAATACGCAAAGAAAAACTGAATGAACAACGGTGAGCCGCGAAACAAGAAGATAAACCATTCCGCAGGCTTTCGATACAGCTTGCGATTTGAGGCTTTTCCGACGGCTAAGGCTGTCGCCAAAAGGAAACCTGACACCAATGCGAAAATGCCAAAATAGACATTCCATATCATTCCAGACCCAATCAGGGTCACTTGTTCACAGAGCGTGAAATCACTGCGGGGGAGTAAGCGTTCGCCAAATCCCAAAGACCGGAAAGCGTAGTTTTGGATGGTCTCGATGCAGCTCATGAGAGCTTCCTCTGCGCTTCACCCGCTGTCGTCGCTTGCCCGCGTGTGAGACGCTTCATCAAACGATCAAGAGCGGACTCTGAGAATTTGGTCATCAAAAGGTAGAAAATCAACAGCGCGAGAAAATACCACATGCGCCAGTCACCATGTGGATAATCAGTGAAACGCGGGGTTTTGGTTCCGCCCAATTCGCGGGCCCAATAAACGATGTCTTCGATCCCCAACAGGAAAAGCAGCGGTGTTGCCTTGATCAGCACCATCCAAAGATTGCTCAGGCCCGGGAGTGCGTAGACCCACATTTGTGGCACAAGAATACGCCAAAATGTTTGGCGATATGTCATGCCATAGGCTTCTGCGGTTTCCAGTTGTGCACGCGGTACGGCGCGCATCGCACCAAAAATCACGTTGGCTGCAAATGCGCCAAACACGATGGCAAAGGTGATGATTGCAAGCCCGAATGCATAGGTTTCGTGAACCCACTCTGATGCATTCCCGAGGGGAAGCTTCGCTGCACGGCACACCAAAAAGTCGCTGCCTTGTCGGATGGGCTCATCCCAATCGGGACATTTTACTTTGTGTCGTAAGTATTCAAATGCTTGATCTAATGCGATGACAAAAAACAAGAAAAACGCAATATCCGGGACACCTCGAACAACGGCGATGTATCCTTTGCCCAGCCACGCCACAGGGGCAAATCGGGCGCGGGCTGCCATTGCGCCAAAGAACCCAAAGGCCAATGCCGTCGGTGCAGTCACGGCCAAAAGGCCGAGTACTTTAAGGAAAGACATGTAGAACGAGAAATGAACACCTGTTGTTAAGTAACAGGTGAGCCAAGACATCGTGCTCAGTATCGAGGGATCAGTGCAATATGAAAACATAAGTGGTTTTGGGCGGAGAGACCTCCGCCCAATGTTTACCTTTTAGTAGGTTGCAGTGTCGTCGCCGAACCACTTTTTCAACAAAGTGTTCAATGAACCGTCTGCTTTCATCTCAGTGATGCCGGCGTCAAATTTTGCCAGCAGCTCTGCGTCGGATTCACGTAGGCCCATGCCAACGCCGCCACCCAATGGGACGCCTTCGCCAAGGAAAACCAACGCGCCAGCGGATTCTTCGACCAACGGTACAAGGTAGTCGCGATCAGCAAAAACGGCATCAGCCTCGCCATTGCGGACTGCGGCAACTGTTTCTTCTGGTGTCGCAAATTCAACAAGTGTGGCACCTGATTCCGCGATGTATCCGGCTTGGATTGTCGCTGTCTGTGCCGCTACGATTGCGCTGCTTACGTCAACGCTGTCCGAGGCCGCAACATATGCAGAAGCGGTTGGCGGGTAGTAGTCTTGTGTGAAATCAATAACTTCGTCGCGCTCAGCTGTGATGGACATGCCTGCGATAATTGTATCGTAGTTGGCAGACACAAGGTTCGGGATAATGCTGTCCCAGTCGTTTTTCACCCATTCACAAGTCAGCTCTGCGCGCAGGCACAGCTCGTCGCCAAGCTCACGTTCAAAGCCGTCAACTTCGCCAGCGTCATTGATGAAGTTATACGGAGGGTACGCGCCCTCGGTGCCCATGCGCACAACAGAATGGCCGTCGGCAAACGCCATGCCAGCAGTAACAGCCAGCGCTGCGGTTGTGAGGATAAGATTTTTCATAAGGTAGTCTCCCGTTGAAGTTTTGTTTTTATTTACGTCATTGGATGGGTTGCAGAAAGAAACCCACGCAGGCGTTCGGATTTCGGCGCGCCAAACACGTCAGAGGGCGGCCCTTGTTCTTCGATCAATCCTTTGTGCAAAAACACAGTGTGATCGGATACGTCTGCGGCCAGTTTCATATCGTGTGTCACGATGATCATTGTTCGGCCTTCTGCTGCTAAGTCTTTGATGACTTTTACAACTTCTTGTTCTAGCTCTGGATCTAATGCCGATGTCGGTTCATCAAACAACAGCGCTTCGGGTTCCATGCACAAACCACGCGCAATGGCCGCGCGTTGTTGTTGGCCACCAGAAAGCTGGGCGGGATAAACATCGCATTTGTCGCCGATACCTACTTTTTCAAGGTATTGTCGGGCGGAGGCTTCGACCTCATCGCGGTCACGCTTCATGACTGTCAGCGGGGCCTCCATCACATTCTGTAGAATGCTCATGTGAGCCCAAAGGTTGAACTGTTGAAAAACCATCGAGAGGTTCGTGCGAATGCGCAGGACTTGGCCTTGATCAGCTGGGCGACGATTGCGCCCTGTGCCACGCCACGTGACGGGTTCGCCTTTGAATAAGATCTCGCCTTGCTGGCTGTCTTCGAGGAGGTTGCAACAACGCAGTAACGTCGATTTCCCTGATCCTGATGATCCGATAAGTGTTACGACATCGCCGCGTTTGGCAGAGATGTCGACACCCTTGAGGACCCCCAAGTCGCCATAGGCTTTGTGCAGGTTTTTGATTTGAATAACGGGGTGCGCGTCTTGCGTCTGGGACATGGTCTACTTCGATTGTGCGAGTCAGACCGGTATTAGGAAGGGGATTCCCTTCCTTTTGCAACTTGGAAAACATCCTATACCGAGGGGGGAGCCTAAAAATTACGCATGTATTGCCAAAAAAATGGGCGCAACTTGGCCTCGCCGCAAGAAGGCGAAGCACAATGTGATCGAATTTCGTTTCAGCCCGTAAGTTTCAGCCCGTAACCCGTTGACGTGCAAGGGCACTGTCACGGTCTGTTATGCCCAGCAGGTTGGACACAAGGCGCAAAACGGCATCCTCTTCCTTGCTACGCTCACCGTCAGCCAAAGCGACTTTCCAAAGCGCCTCGATAACTGCGACACGGTCTTCATAGGCGACGGCATCTTTGATTGCGCGGGTGAAGCGAACTGTATCGGGGGCTTCGGCCTCGAGCTGTTCGGCGTCTTTGCGTAGGCTCAAAGCGCCAGTTTCGTCGAGCCCATAACGTGTTGCGGTGATCGCATCGATATGCGCCATTTCATCAGCGTCATATTGCCCGTCGGTCCGCGCAACGCGCACCAGCAGTGCAGTGAGGGCAAGCCGCGCGTCAGCGTCAGGCAATTGGGTGGGGGCGGGAGCGGTTAAACGCTTTAGGAAATCTGCAAACATAATCTTGATATAGTAACGCTTTGTGCGTTGTCCAATGGGGTGAGGTTTAACAACGATGTGAGGAAATGGCGTTAGCCCAAATACCCTTCAACGATGACGACATTTGCTTCTGACACAGGGTCGCGCAGTGCTTTAGCTGCTTGATATCCTTCGCTTTTATAACAGGCGAGTGCATCCGCGTAACTTGGGAACTCGATAACCACGGTACGGGGGCTCCAGTCGCCCTCGAGCAATTCTTGATCGCCGCCACGCACAAGAAATTTGCCGCCATATTCGGCCAGAGATGGGCCGTTGGCCTTGCGATAAGTCTCATAGATTTCAGGGTCATGCACGGTGGCGTGGGCGATCCAGTATCCTTTGGCAGTCATGGCGTTTCCTTGCAATTAGAGAGAAGCGAACAGGTCGCTGAGACGGTTTGTTTCGTCTTGTGTACCATAAGGGGCGTTGATCACGAACATGCCTGATCCGATCATGCCGTGACCGGGACGGGCGGGGGCGAAACGCACCTCGTGACGCAGGCCATCAGGGTGATTATTTTCTATTGATCGCAACATGTTATGATGCGCGCCGCTGACCAAAATCGGATACCAAAGCGCGATGATACCGACGTTCCAAGAGCGGGCATATTTGCGAATATGGGTTGGAATGGTGTCGTAATCGGTTTTGATCTCGTAACTTGGGTCAATCAGCATCATTCCGCGCCTTGGCGTGGGCGGCAAAAGGCTGTGAGCGGTCGCAAAACCATCGCGTTGATGGCAGGTTACGGGGTAGGGCGACATGGCGTAATCGAGGGCGGCATGCTCGCCAGGGTGCAGTTCACACAGGTGTATTTTATCCGCCTCGCGCAGCAGGTTTGCGGCGATCATTGGCGAACCCGGATAGTGGTTTTCGCCATGAGTTTCAATGGTTTGGGACAGAACATCACCGTAAGGGTGGCCTGCGAATTGATCGCGCAGACGGGCGATGCCTTTGGCGGCCTCACCGGTCTTAAGCGCCTCATCAGCGCCAAGATCATACATTGCGCGACCGGCGTGGGTCTCAAAGTAGGTGAGCGGTTTGTCTTTGACCGTCAGGTAGCCCAACATCGCGGCAAGGAGTGCGTGTTTATGGACGTCGGCGAGGTTTCCCGCGTGATAGATATGTTGGTAACTGAGCATGAGCGGTTATGGCGATATGTTGGGCAAAGGCGCAATGGTAAAGGCACCGTGCGGTGACGTTTTCCAGATTATTTGTACATATCGACCTGTGCATATGTACAAACAGGCGCGCTTCATTTTAGCACTTATAATCCTGCCAGACCAAAAATGTACAATTGAGGGGGCTGATTTGTACATTTGAG
>JALZUL010000268.1 GCA_023301665.1 Ascidiaceihabitans sp. | reverse complement strand
CAAGAACCTGCTGAAACAATTATCTCTGTTGAGCGGAAAAACACTGGAGCAGGGCCTCTTATCTTAGGCGGTGTTATTGCGGCCGTCTTGGGATTCACAGCCGCACGTTTAAATGTCGTGGATAACTTCTTACCTCCTTCTTGGCGCATGAATGCGGGTGAGATCGCTCTGCAAGAGCAAATCACTTCTTCTCAAGGGCAGATCGCAGTTCTAACCAGACAGCTTTCAGATTTGGCTAATCAAGTGGAGAATTTACCTGCGCTTGAAGTCGAAGCCGATCCCGAGCTCACCGCACAAATTAAAGATTTGGCAGATCGCGTTGAGGTGGTTGAGGATCGACCACTTGTTACAAGTGGTGCGGCACCAGATTTCAGCGAAAACTTCAATGCATTGCGCGAAGTTGCCGAAAAACAGCAGGCTGAGATAGATGCCCTTTTGGCCGATGCTCGCCTTGTTGAGCAAACATCGCAAGAAGCTGCCAACAATACATTAGCACGTGCTGCCGTAACGCGGATCTCGACAGCTATTGAAAGCGGCGCACCTTTTGCAGCGGCTTTGGGTGACCTTGAAGCGAACGGAGTAACAGATATTCCTGAAGAGCTTCGGGAAGCGGCTTCAGATGGTGTCGTTACGCTTGCCTCTTTACAAGAAGCTATACCTGATGCCGCACGCGCTGCGTTAGCTGCTAGTCCAGCAGATGCAGATGCTGGTCTAGGCGGATTTTTGAAACGCCAATTGGGTGCACGCTCTGTTACGCCCAAAGAGGGAGACGACCCTGACGCGATTTTGTCACGTGTAGAAGGGGCCGCACGTCAAGGTCGCTTAACTGACGCACTCGCAGAAGCCGAGACACTGCCTCAAGAAGCCAAAGACGCAATGTCGGATTGGATCGAAACCGCAACAACCCGTCTTGCCGTAACATCCGCCTCTGAGGCACTGATGCAGCGTTTAGCTGCGAACTAAGGAATTACTATGCTTTGGTCACTAATTAAAATTGTTCTATTTGTTTGTGTCGTTGCCGCTGCCGCATGGGGTGCCGGATCGTTGTTGGAAACCGATGGTGGAGTGCGGATTGAGTTCGCGGGACAAGAGTTCACACTCGGTGCGTTAGAAACAGTTATAGCACTAGTCGTTTTGGTTTTAACGGTTTGGCTCTTCTTAAAGATGATGGGCCTTCTTGCGGCAGTCTGGAAATTCTTGAACGGCGATGAAACCGCTCTTTCGCGTTATTTTGAGCGTAACCGTCAGGCCAAAGGTTACGATGCTTTGGCCGAGGGTATGATGGCGCTTGCTTCTGGTGAAGGCCGTACGGCGATGAGCAAAGCTGCTAAAGCCGAGAAGTACCTGAATAAGCCCGAATTGACCAATTTGCTTACGGCCCAAGCTGCAGAATTGGCTGGAGATCGCAAAAAAGCCGAAGAAACATATCGTAAGCTTGTCGCCGAGGATGCTACGCGCTTTGTAGGGGTCCGGGGGATCATGAAGCAGAAGCTGGCTGATGGTGATACGGCCACTGCACTTAAGCTTGCCGAAAAGGCCTTTGCTCTGAAGCCAAAGCATGAAGACACTCAAGATGTTCTTCTTAAGCTGCAGGCACAGTCCGAGGATTGGAGCGGCGCTCGCGACACTTTGAATGCTAAATTGAAACATGGCAGTTTGCCACGTGATGTCCACAAGCGACGTGACGCTGTTTTGGCGTTATCCGAGGCGCGCAAAGTTATCGGTGTGGATCAAACAATCGAAGCACGTGAAGCTGCAATCGAAGCGAACCGTCTGTCACCAGATTTGGTTCCGGCTGCCGTTTTGGCCGCACGCGGTTACGTTGAGCAGGGACAAGGAAAATACGCTACTCGCGTGATCAAGAAAGCTTGGGATATGTCCCCACATCCCGATCTCGCTGCGGCATATGCCGGCATCGAACCGGATGAGGCACCAGCTGCACGTTTGAAACGTTTTAAAGCTCTAACAAAGGGTCAACCGCAGCACGCTGAATCTAGAATGCTCATGGCGGAGCTGCATATGGCTAACGAAGATTTCCCTGAGGCGCGTCGCGCGCTTGGGGATGTGTTCGAAACTAACCCTACTGCGCGTTCGGCTACTTTGATGGCGGCTATTGAGCGTGGTGAAGGGGCAGAAGACACCGTTGTGAAGGGATGGCTGACACGAGCGTTGTCATTGCCACGTGGGCCACAGTGGATCTGCGGCAATTGCCAGCATATCCACTCTGAGTGGGCACCTGTCTGTGAGAACTGTGAGAGCTTCGATACTCTTTCTTGGAAATCGGCTCCTCAGGCAGAGGTTGCAATGCCAGCGGGCTTGCAGATGCTTCCACTAATCGTTGGATCCGCTGGAGAAGACACAAAAGATGTGGTTGTCATCGATGATGCGGAAATCGTCGAAGAAGCTGCTGTCGAAAAACCAGAAGTTGATACCAAATAGGGATATCAGATAGAGAACTTGTAACAAGAAAAAGGCCCCTGCATTTCTGCAGGGGCCTTTTCGATTAATGGCCTAAAGCTTAATAGCGGTAGTGTTCAGGTTTGAACGGGCCTTCAGGTGAAACACCGATATATGCTGCTTGGTCTGCGTCCAATTTGGATAATTTCACACCAATACGATCCAAGTGAAGGCGCGCAACTTTCTCGTCCAAATGCTTAGGCAAGATGTAAACTTCGTTGTTGTATTCATCGCCCTTTGTCCACAATTCGATCTGTGCCAACACTTGGTTGGTGAACGAAGCTGACATAACAAACGACGGGTGACCTGTCGCGTTACCAAGGTTCAACAAGCGACCTTCAGATAACAAGATCAAACGATTGCCGTTTGGCATTTCGATCATGTCGACTTGCTCTTTGATGCTCGTCCACTTGTGGTTTTTCAATGCGGCAACTTGGATTTCGTTGTCGAAGTGTCCGATGTTGCCAACAATCGCCATGTCTTTCATAGCACGCATGTGTTCGATGCGAATTACGTCTTTATTACCGGTTGTCGTGATGAAGATATCTGCCGTTTCTAGGGCATCTTCGAGCAAGACAACTTCGAAGCCGTCCATAGCAGCTTGAAGGGCGCAGATTGGGTCAACTTCGGTAACCTTTACGCGGGCACCAGCACCGGCCAGGGACGCTGCTGAACCTTTACCAACGTCACCGTACCCCATAACAACGGCAACTTTACCAGCCATCATCGTGTCAGTCGCGCGACGGATGCCATCAACTAAGGATTCTTTACAGCCGTATTTGTTGTCGAATTTTGATTTGGTTACAGAGTCGTTCACATTGATCGCAGGGAACGGCAGTTGGCCTTTCTTGTGCAAATCGTAGAGGCGGTGAACGCCTGTGGTCGTTTCCTCAGACACACCTTGGATCGCTTCACGTGTCTTGGTGAACCAGCCGGGTGTTTCTGCCATGCGCTTTTTGATTTGTGCGAAAATGGCTTCTTCTTCTTCCGAAGTTGGCACTTCAATCAAATCAGTTTCGCCTGCTTCAACACGCGCGCCAAGCAACACGTAAAGGGTTGCGTCGCCACCATCATCGAGGATCAGGTTTGCGCCTTCAGGGAACATGAAGGATTTGTCTAGGTAATCCCAATGCTCGACCAAGCTTTGGCCTTTGATCGCAAATACGGGTGTGCCGCCGGCTGCGATAGCTGCGGCTGCGTGGTCTTGTGTTGAGAAGATGTTGCAGGATGCCCAACGAACATCTGCGCCCAGCTCAACCAGTGTTTCGATCAAAACAGCTGTTTGGATGGTCATGTGCAGGCTGCCAACAATACGGGAACCTGAAAGCGGCTTGCTATCGCCGTATTCTTTGCGCAGGGCCATAAGGCCAGGCATTTCAGTTTCTGCGATATCCAGCTCTTTTCGGCCGAAATCTGCAAGTGCGATGTCTTTTACGATATAGTCCTGAGCCATCTTAGTATCCTTTGAGAACAATTAGACGTCGGATAGCCGCTTTTGGTACCAATCTCAATAGATTGATAGCGCTTGGTGTTGCTTGTGAGGGAAGTCGGTATGTCCAATCATTTGGGTTTTGGGCTGTCTTGAGTTGCTTTCGCTTCCAGACTTGACTTGGCAAAAAAAAACCGGCTTCGCTGTGCACTGCGATGCCGGCTTTCCTGAATTTCTTAAAGGCTTTAGTTGGTTGTTGAGCTGCTGCTGTTATCAGCGATAGCGGTAATAGCTACTACAGTTACTACAGCTACAGCTACTCCGGCAGCTCCTAAACCAGCAAACCCCAGTAGTCCTGCTTGACCGTCGATTTTTTCCTCGCCTTGACCACCTGCAACTGTGTTGTTCAATGGGATATCTTGGGCGGAAACAGATGTCGCGAATACTGCGGCAAGTGCTGCAGCTGTTAGTACTTTATATGAATTTTTCATTAGTTTTTCCTTCAGATCTGATTGTCGTTAGATAGAATAATATCACGGCTAATTCAATCTTTATTCCTTATCGTTAGAAAAACAGGCGCTTAACCTACGTCTTTTTATCCAAATGTGTGGCTTTTTCGTACTTCTGGTTATTTAATTAGCAACTTCATGCTCAAATAACCAATATGATGACCTGCCCATTGTCGTGATTGGCGGACGGATCCATCTGCCTCGATCCAGTAGTCGTTAGAGATCTCACCTGATTCTAGTTGGCAACTCTCGTTAATGTGAAGTGTTTCATATGAACGTTCGACGATTGTGATCATCTTTGGCCCAACGACCGAGAGCTCACATTGCATTGGCAACTCGTCTGTTCCATTTGTATCGTTACGGACATGTAGGGTTCTTAAGCCGCCGCCAGAGCTGCGTGCTGAAAGACTTTTGATAACAGGAGTAGCGTTTGCTGAAGCTAAATCGCGACCCAATCCTTTGGTTCCAATTAATACACCAGAGCGAACGATTATGTGTTCACTCTGAACAGTTTTCCATACAGTTACACGTCCGGGGGTAGAATCTTTGCGGATGGCGGTAGGTACTAGATAGGCTGTTTGCTCTAAGTTTTCGGCGGTTACGGCGAGAGTTGGTACATTGATTGTGTCAAGCAATTTACGTGTTATTACGGGTTCCGGTTGAGATGATTTATTCGCGATGCGATTGTTTTTAGATGTTTGGCGTAACTCGCTAAAAACAGCTGTCTGTCCTTCAATTTGGTTTGTTCCATCGGTGCAGCCAGCCAAAACTGCAATCAACAAAATAGAAAATAATTTCACCAGATGTCTCATTCCCAAACCCTCGCCCAATCGTCAGACAAGCCATTAACATGAGCGCCACGTACTTGTTCATATAAGCGCCCAGGTACAATCAGGCGGGCACCGCCGTCGCGTTGAACTGGGCGAATTACTGTTGAAATTGTTTGTTTCGACGGCTTGCCTAAGAACCAGTTGATTGGAATGCTGAACGAAATACCTTTGTCGAAAGAGCCCTCTCCAAAATCTTCGGAAGAAACGTCTGTTAAGGTGAAAAACCCACCTAATTCCCAGCCATTTTTAAACTCCCGTGACAGTGTTACGGTTGCCCCGACATCGCCAGCTAGATAGCGACCAACGTCGAGCTGACCAAGGTAGCCATTTCCAAATTCATAGTAAGCGGAAACATGACCCGTTGCGACGCCATAGCTTTGAAAGCCCAGTCGTTGATTGAAGTCGCGTTGTTGTGCGTAATTTGCTTCAACGCCAAGTGCCAATTTAGAGTTAACTGGTTTCCATAAAACTTCAGTTGAGATGCCGCCAAACATTGACTCGAAATAGCCTGCTGATACTCGTGCAAAGACGTTCGAGCGTGGTTTCCATTGTTTGGACGCGTATAGATTGTTCAGCGTGGTATCCGCAGCTCTGGCAAACAAAATTGTGTCAGTGCGCACCCTGGGCAGAACTGAATTTGACAATCTTTCTGAATCTTCAACATTGCCAGTTAGACGGTGGCGTAGTTCACCTGCAATTGTCCAACCTCGTGCCGGTTGATATCTGAATTGTGCGCTTATACCAAAATCGGCGCGTGCTGGTTCGTCGGGATCAAAGAAGCTTGGCGATAAATAGGGGCCCAAAGAGTAACTTAATTGTGGGAAAAGATCCGGAGGGCTTACACTATCTTCAAGTTGCGGTGCCGCATCGCTAATCCCAGAAACAGCTAATAGGGCATTTGCTGCATTCGGTTGGAACTCTAAGGCTTCTAAGTCACTTCGACGTATCGTTACTGATGAAAGTGCTAGGCCGTTTCCTACCTGTGTAATGACAAAGGTTTCGACCGAGGGTGGCAATATCTCGGCTAGAATACGTGCTGAGCGGCCGATCGGTGGCACAGAAGAGTTGTATCGTTGATTGCTGACTCTCAGCTCAACTGATGTCGCACGAACCTGAAGGCTTTCAAGTCTGAGGCCTTCGCCTGCAAGTTTGGGAGCTATGATATCCCGTAGTGTAGCGGGTGCACTTTCAGATGCTGCCCAATCGGTTCTCCAAGCATCTGGATTTACTTGGCGTGAGGGGCGGATGACTACGGTTCTTGGTGCTTTGACTTTTAATGGTGTAAGAGCACGTTTCGGGTTCAATTGCAGCTGAGCGTTAAAGCCAATTTCAGACCCGTAAAGATAGTAACCGCCTAGACGCAATCTATCGGAATATTGATACTCTACCCCAAAGTTCAGTGGTGATCTACGTTCAAAAATACCTAATTGAGTCTCTAGATCATACGCGTCGGACGAGTATTCAGCCTTGATACCGAGCTTGTCAGAAACTTGCCATTCGATACTGGCAAATGGAGCGGCTTCACCACGAAACCATTGATCAGTTGAAGGGGAGCCGCCGTTTTCGCTTGTATCAAAAGAAGGTCGTGAACCTCCAAACGGTGTTCCTATCGAACCATCTGATCCTAGCCGGCCCCAACCCAGACCACCTGAAATGCTGATTTTGCCAAACTTAGCGGTGTTGAAATTCTTGGTCGCGACAATATATTCGCTCGCATAAATTCCGGTCCCAGAAAAGTCTTGTAGGCCGATTGATACAGCCGGGCGATATTTGCCTTCGCGTACGGCTAGATATTTCAGGTCGAAACTACGATCTCGAAATGTCGCAAACCCGCCAGAATTGAAATTTTGGATGCCAACGTATCTGAAGCTCGCTGAAATTCTTGGCGTCGCTTGAAACGAAAGGGTCGTACGGGTTGTGCCGGCAAACGTAGAAACCCCAATAGCGAGTTGGCCATCAGGTAACGGGACGGCGGAGGGGGTGTCTATACCTCCAGGCAGGCCATAAAAATTCAGCGAAGGTTGTGACGGGAGCGAGTAGGTGGGGGTTTGATCGTCGGCAAATATCGGGGACGTTGAGGTTAAAAAAACCAAAAGCCCTCCTAAAAAGCGAAGTCTAACAAAATATGACCAATTTAATTTCATAATTGCCTCGGAGAAAATCATAAATGATCTTACACCATGCGGATAGTTATTGGGCAATTGCTCTTTAAATACGAAAAAGGAAACGCGACATTCAAGTGACAGGTCTAGGTATCTCTAGAAGTCTTTAATGGGTTTCTCGAAGATGTGGTGTATCCCTCGACCCATTGCTTTGCGATAGCGCGTGCGGCAGCTTCGTCTCCGTTAATAAGTGCTTGACGTAAACTTCTGGTAGCGGCGGCCACTTCAAATTCTGACAACATGTCTTCGTCTGACGCGAAAATCTTTTTGTGAATTGTACCACGTAAATTTCCGTTGATTGAGAGTTCTTCAACTAACTTTTCGCCGGGGCGCAACCCTGTGAAAGCGATTTCAATGTCTCCATCAGGGTTCTCTTTTTCACGCACGGTGTATCCTGCGTTTTCAATCATTTGACGCGCTAGTTTTTCGATTTGTACAGGACGTCCCATATCTAATACAAAAACTTCCCCACCTTCCGCCATCGCTCCTGCACGAAGAACCAATGTGACCGCT
>JALZUL010000267.1 GCA_023301665.1 Ascidiaceihabitans sp. | reverse complement strand
CGAGGCGTCGGTGGCGCGTCAACTTGGGTTTGATCCCGATCTTTGGGTAATAGAAGTTGAAGATCGCCAAGGCCGCCATTTGCTTGATCAAGATGGGTTAAGCTGAATGGAATGGCGCGGCACTGGCATATTGTTGGCAGTGCGCCGGCATGGTGAAAGCTCTGCGATTATTGAAGTATTTACTGAAGCGCAGGGGCGTCATGTTGGGATCGTGCGTGGCGGGGCAGGGCGTAAGATGGGGCCGGTTTTACAACCGGGCGCACAGCTTGATGTGGTCTGGCGCGCACGTTTGGAAGAGCATATTGGAGCCTTCACGGTAGAGCCCGATCGTAGCCGTACGGCCGCGGCGATGTCAGATCGTTTGATGTTGGCAGGTTTGAATTCGGTGACCAACCTATTGAGTTTTTGCCTGCCTGAACGTGTGCCAGATGAAGAGTTATATCGTCGTTCAGAAGAGTTATTAGATTTGTTGGACTTTCCAGATGTCTGGCCGCTTGCCTATTTGCGTTGGGAAGTCTTGCTCTTAAAACAACTGGGCTACGCTTTGCAGCTTGAGACTTGCGCGGTGACAGGCACCACGCAAGACCTTATTTATGTCTCGCCCAAGACAGGTCGTGCTGTTTCGCGGTTAGGAGCAGGGGATTGGGCAGATCGCCTATTACCACTGCCGCCGGCCTTGCGCGGCCTAGGTGACGCACCGGATCATGAGATTTTTGACGGCTTGAAAACAACGGGTCATTTCTTATCAGCGCATATGGCTGCGCATTTGGCTGGCCGCCCTTTGCCTGAGGCGCGCGCTCGTTTTCTAGATACTTTTAGCCGTCGGTTGTGAAGACCATCTTTCGGCCCTCTGGAGTGCTTAGAATCAAGACATCTCCTAGGACTTCGGAAAGAGACATCGCTTTGAGTGCTTCGAAGAAGGCGAACTCTTGTTCAAGTTCCGAACAGGCTCTTTTTGTTGAACGAATAGGACCGACCTCAAACCAAGGGTATGGCACAGACATGCCTGCGGAATAGCTATTGCAGGGGGCCTTGCCTGAGACGGTCCCTTCCTCAGACAGTTGAAGAGTTGCCGTGGCTTCAAATTTTTTGTCGTCGATTTCAGTCAATGTCCAGATGCGATCGGCTGCGCCGTATGCGCGTAGGGTTTCGTCTGGTTGACAGGCGGGTATGAAGGAAAGGAGAGCTAGAGCAAGCAGGCGCATTTTGTTTCCTATTTCAATGCAAGAACGAGGTCGATGAGGGCGGTAAATGCCTCGTTTGGTGAGTTGTTCGCTGTGACGCTTTGACTGCCTATAAGTGTTCCATAGCATGCCAGTGCAAAAGCAGGATTGCTTACGCCAAGATTGGATAGCAGGGTCGAGATATAGGTGAGCCGTTGTTCGTCTATCTGGGCCAAAGCAAGCTTCGCAGTTTCATTGCTTTGGGCCCAATGGCGCATGGCCGGGTCTATCTGATCCGCTAAAAGCTGTTGTCCAAAGGACTCTAACCGATGGGCGGGGGATCCATCAGCCGCGAGCTGATCGATTAAAATATTCAAAGTTTTGGTCTGCCAGTTTTCAATGACGGCAACATGAAAGGCGGGAACATCGGCAAAGTGCCAATAGAAAGAGCCTTTGGTGGTCCCAAGCTGCTTGGCCAAGGGTTCCGCACGAAGGGCTGCCGGACCACCGACTTGCAAGGCCGCTAGTCCTGCATCGATCCATGATTGTTTAGAGTGCCGTTTCTGAGCCATACTTTAGCGTATGTGCGCCTTGTACCTTTGACAAGCCGCATCGCGGGAAACGTCTAGCTCAATATACGGCGCGCAATCACTTGTGCTTGAATTTCCGCGGCTCCTTCGAAAATGTTCAAAATACGAGCATCGCACAGAACGCGACTGATCTTGTATTCCAAAGCAAAACCGTTGCCGCCGTGAATTTGCAAACCATTGTCTGCGGCGGCCCAAGCGACACGGGCACCCAAAAGTTTGGCCATACCTGCTTCGACATCACACCTGCGGCCTTCGTCTTTTTCAAAGGCTGAGAAATAGGTGAGTTGGCGGGCGATCATGATTTCGACTGCCATCATTGCGAGTTTGTTTGCGACACGGGGAAAGGCGATCAGAGATTTACCAAATTGTTTACGGTCCAGGGCGTATTGCATGGACAGATCCAACGCCGATTGGGCAACGCCGATGGCGCGTGCTGCCGTCTGTATGCGCGCGGATTCAAAAGTTTCCATCAACTGTTTGAACCCTTTGCCCTCTTCGCCGCCTAATAGGTTTTCGCCTTTGACATGAAAGTTATCAAAGCCCAGTTCGTATTCTTTCATTCCGCGGTACCCGAGGACTTCGATCTCTCCGCCGGTCATACCCTCTGTTGGAAAGGGGGTCTTGTCATCTCCTGGTATCTTTTCGGCCAGGAACATGGAAAGGCCTTTATAGTTCTGGGTGTTTGGATCAGTGCGCGCAAGCAAGGTCATAACTTGAGTGCGGGCAGCGTGTGTGATCCAAGTTTTGTTGCCGGTGATTTTGTAATCGCCATTTTCATCTTTGTTCGCTCGGGTACGTAAGCTGCCAAGGTCTGAACCCACGTTAGGTTCAGTGAAAACGGCGGTGGGCAGGGTTTCAGCTGACGCAATCTTGGGCAGCCACTTTTGTTTTTGGTCTTGGGTGCCGCCGGCGATGATCAACTCAGCTGCAATTTCTGATCGGGTTCCAAGGGAGCCGACGCCGATGTAACCGCGTGACAGTTCCTCGGAAACTACGCACATGGATGCTTTAGAAAGGCCGAACCCGCCGAATTCCTCTGGAATGGTCAATCCAAAAACACCCATTTCTGCAAGCTCATCGATAATCTTCATCGGGATGAGTTCATCGTTTAGGTGCCAGTCGTGTGCAAAGGGTTCAACGTTTTCGACAACGTATCGTCGAAACTGTTCGCGGATCATCTCGAGTTCATCATCAAGGCCCGTGGAGCCAACCGTAATGTTGGCTGCTTGTTCCTGCATCAATTCAACGAGTCGGACGCGGGCGGCTTGGGTGTTACCCTTTTGAGTTAGCGTCTGAATTGCGGGTTCCATCATCAGCCGCATGTCGTTTTGATCGAGGCCCAAATCTTGGAGACGTACAATCTCACCCTGATTCATCTGGATGCCACCGTAGATCTGCCACAGGTACTCACCAAAGGTGATTTGAAGGATCAGTTTTTCGAGGTCGCCAAATTTGCCGCTGTTGTTTAGCGCATCAGCCCATTTCTGCATTTGTTTTAGGGATTGGGCATAAGTTGCAAGCCAAGCAAGCCCATGTGAAGCGGTCTGGTTTTGCTCTATAAGGTGTGCGGAGATACGATCATCGATCGAAACCAGTGTCCGCATATGGGCTTTCGCGGTTTCTAGAATCGTTTCGACTGGCAGGATTGCAGCTGAAGTGAGTGCAAGGAGGTCTGTGAGAATGATAGTTTCGCCATCCCCTATGTTTTGTCCATCATGTGCCATCGAGTCGTTTCCTTGTTGTGTGTTGAGCTTTTCTAACCGGTAAAAATTCGACAAGCAATAAAGATGCTCGTGATATCAAGATTTAATAATAAAATTACTCGCGCAATTTAGGTTTAGTTTTGTTGTGCAGAATTTGATCCCTGATGTTATGGCTTTGATATGATCCAAATGTTTGAGTTATTTCCGGTTTACCAATTTGGACTTGCTGCAATAGTCGCGGTCTTTGCGGGGGTCGTAAAAGGGGTTGTCGGTTTTGCAATGCCGATGGTCCTTATCTCTGGGCTGGGCTTTTTCTTGGCTCCTGAGATGGCGTTGGCCGGGTTGATCTTTCCGACGTTGGTGACAAACGTAATGCAATCGCTTCGCGAAGGGCCGAGAGCTGCCTGGCAATCGGTCAAATCCTTTAAGGTTTTTCTGGGAGTCGGTTTGATTGCGCTGTTGATTGGGGCGCAAATGGTTCGAATTTTGCCAACTTGGATGATGCTTTCGGTTATTGGTATCCCGATAACATTGTTTGCGATTCTCCAGTTGCGCGGAATCGAAATCAAAGTTTCTGGTCAACCACACCGCATTGCAGCAGGTGTTGGTGCCGTTGCTGGATTTATGGGAGGGCTCTCTGGGATTTGGGGCCCGCCAACGGTGGCTTATCTGAGTGCGCTGGGAACAGACAAAAATGACCGTATGCGCATCCAGGGAGTCATTTATGGTCTCGGGGCGATCGCATTGACAATTGCCCATTTTGGATCAGGCGTTTTGCGCGCACAAACTGTATCGTTCAGCTTGGCGATGGTCCCACCTGCGGTTCTTGGTATGTGGATTGGGACACGTATTTTTGACCGGATCGATCAAAGAGTATTTCACCGCGCGACGCTAATTGTCTTGCTTGTTGCGGGCCTGAACTTAATTCGGCGCGCGGTGATGTTGGTAAGTTAAGCTGTGCGAGCTGTCGAGGTGCCAGCAACATCTTGAATAAATGTAATAATCCGTGATTTCAGCTGTTCATCTTTGATCGATGCAACGGCACTGACGATATCCATCGCATTGTCTATAGCTGGTTCATTCTCGTCGACCAAACCCTCAAAAAAGTAGGATGTCGGAACATCCAAAATTTTGGACAATTCGAACAGTCTGCTTGCAGCAACACGGTTTGACCCGATTTCATATTTCTGAATTTGCTGGAAAGAAAGGTTCAGGCGGCGTGCTACGTCGGTTTGGGAAAAGCGGCGCAGAGTGCGTGCTTGCTTCAATTTACGTCCGACGTGGATGTCTACTTCATGTGGCATGTTAGGTATCTCCGGTTGAGCTGTTACCGTAATCCTAGAATTTCGGGACTCGATCAATTAGCTACATTTGTACATTTTTCCACCATAGATGTACTATTGATGTATGATTTGCGTTGCGCCAATGTATGATTTGTGTACTATTGGGCCCCGAAGGTCGGAATTGAACCTGACAAAACGCGACCTGATTTTGAGCTGGACCTGTACGTGAACAACATTACCAACCCTTTGCTTTTCGAGATGATTAGGTCGTTTTCGGCCTTAGCGAAGTGTTTGAATCTGTCTCATGCGGTAGAGGAATTGGGCAGCACGCGCCAGACTGTTCGCCGCCATATTTCGAATTTGGAAGAAGTACGAGGTGTAGCACTCTTTAAAGTAGTGGACCGACGCTATGAACTCACGGAAGCTGGTGAAAGAGCCTTGCCCGAAGCCGAAGAGATCTTGGCGCGGGGGCATGCATGGCTTCGAGGCCAATCCTTTCACGTAAATGGGCTCCAATATCTGACGCATTCCGAGCCCAATGGGTGGTTCTTTCATCAGCAGCAACACCCTTTGCGCAGTATTTGGACACAGAAGTCGCCTTTGATGCGGGAAGTTTTTCGCAGTTGGGCGATGGGGGGCGGCGATATCGAAGCGGAAGAGCTTCAGCATATTCGCCAATACCTGATTGTTTATCGTCGAACGGCTGTCGGTTGGATTTGCGTCGAGTTTGGCGATAGTTCGTTTTATGTACGATGGTTCGGACGAGAACGGGCGCGAAGCAACGTGGGCAATCCTATTGGTCGAATGCCGGGCGGGGAAGAATTTGCGCGCATGCTGGATCAGGCCTATCAAGAGGTCGAAATAACCCAGAATGCGCGAGTGGATCATGTGTATACAAAGGTACCTCGAACCACTGGTGGGGAGCTTCAGACAACGAATTATCGCCGACTCATGTTGGGGGGGCGATTCCCTGATGGCAGCCCCGCACTCTTTGCATTGGTAGAACCAACCGACGAAATCGAGATATTTGGTGTCGATTCTAACGCATTTGTTGCTCCTAACCCCGAAATTTCGCTTGAATTTGATATAAATTCAGCAAAGTACGGGCTTTGAGACGCAAAATTTGCTAACCTAAAGGGGAATTTTTTCCGCTTGAGGTCACCCATGACGATACAAACACAAAACAATTCGACACTTTTTATTGCGAGCAGCCAAGACATTTTATCGCAAGGGGGGATCGATGTTCAGATCGGTACAGATTTCGAAGAATATGGTGAAATCATCGCACGTGATCGCCCCAAACAAGCTTTAGGAGCGCCGTTAGACCCAGCTCTTCAGAATTTAAACAGCGGCAATGCCTTTTGGTTAACTGGCCGAGACGCTGATGGTCAGCTCATGCATACGCAAGCAGCGCGCTTGATCGATATGAAGAGCGACACTTTGGGCAATTACATGTTCAATCATTTTCGAGAATTTCCACCTGCGATACCAGATCTTGATCTCGAACGCTCCCGCTTCAGAGCAAGCCCAGGGGCGCGCCACATTACAGGGCGGGTGATTTACCATGGGGAGGTCTGGATGAGTGATCGGCCCGGTTTATTCCGTGGTAACGGCTTATCAACTGTTCTGGCACGTTATGGCTTGTTGACAGCTATGCAGCGATGGAACCCAGATTTTATCTTTGGGTTTATGGCGCGCACCGTTGCGTTCAAGGGGTTTGCTGAGCG
>JALZUL010000266.1 GCA_023301665.1 Ascidiaceihabitans sp. | reverse complement strand
GTCAGTGGCTTTACGATCCCTGAAATTGAACCGCGGCTGTTTTCATTCAACGCGCCCTTTGGGGCTTGTCCAGATTGTGACGGTTTGGGCAAAGAGCTGTTCTTTGATGAGCGGCTTGTGGTTCCTGATGCGGATCTCAAGGTTTATGACGGCGCATTGGCACCATGGCGCAAAGGGAAGTCGCCATATTTTTTGCAGACGATTGAGGCCATTGCCAAGCACTATGAATTTGACCCACAAACCAAATGGAAAGACCTGCCTGCGCATGTAAAACAGGTGTTTTTACACGGCTCTGGTGACGAGGAAATGGAATTTCGTTACGACGAGGGGGGGCGCGTTTACAACGTCACCCGTGTGTTTGAGGGCGTCATTCCAAATATGGAACGTCGCTACCGCGAGACCGATAGCAATTGGGTCCGCGAAGAATTTGAACGCTACCAAAACAACCGCCCATGTGGCACGTGCGAGGGGTATCGTTTGCGCCCTGAGGCACTGGCAGTAAAGATCGCTGATCTACATGCCGGTCAAGTGGTTGAGATGTCGATCCGCGAGGCTTTTGAGTGGTGTGAAGAGGTTCCAAGCCAACTTACACAACAGAAAAATGAGATCGCAAAGGCGATTTTAAAAGAAATTCGTGAGCGCTTGGGGTTCTTGAATAACGTTGGGTTAGAGTATCTTACCTTGTCACGTTCAAGTGGAACTTTAAGTGGTGGTGAGAGCCAGCGCATCCGGTTAGCGAGCCAAATTGGTTCGGGCCTGACAGGTGTTCTGTATGTGCTTGATGAACCCTCAATCGGGTTGCATCAACGCGACAATGATCGCCTTTTGCTGACCCTGAAAAACCTGCGTGACCAAGGCAACACAGTCATTGTGGTTGAACATGATGAAGAAGCCATCCGCGAGGCTGATTACGTTTTTGACATTGGCCCTGGGGCGGGTGTTCATGGCGGTCAGGTTGTGGCACATGGCACGCCCGAAGAGGTCGCCAATGATGAGAATTCACTGACGGGCCAGTACCTGACAGGTGTCCGCTCCATTGCGGTGCCGCAGACACGGCGCAAAGGTAAGAAGAAGTCGCTGAAGGTTGTGAAAGCGACTGGCAACAACCTCAAGAAAGTCACGGTTGATTTTCCGCTTGGGCAGTTCGTTTGCGTGACCGGGGTTTCCGGTGGGGGCAAGTCGACGCTCACCATTGAGACATTGTTCAAGACAGCCTCGATGCGCCTGAATGGTGCGCGCCAAACGCCTGCACCATGTGAAACCATCAAGGGGCTCGAACATCTGGATAAGGTGATCGACATCGACCAACGCGCGATTGGGCGCACACCACGCTCTAACCCTGCGACCTATACGGGTGCCTTTACGCCGATCCGCGAATGGTTTGCAGGGCTTCCTGAATCCAAGGCGCGTGGGTACAAACCGGGCCGCTTTAGCTTCAATGTCAAAGGCGGGCGCTGCGAGGCCTGTCAGGGGGACGGGGTGATCAAGATCGAGATGCACTTCCTTCCGGATGTGTATGTGGAATGCGAAACCTGTAAAGGTGCGCGCTACAATCGTGAAACGCTTGAAATCCGCTTTAAGGGCAAGAGCATTGCCGATGTTTTGGACATGACCGTTGAGGATGCTCAGACCTTTTTCCAAGCGGTGCCGACTATTCGTGAAAAGATGGACGCGTTGATGCGCGTGGGGCTTGGCTACATCAAAGTGGGGCAGCAGGCGACAACCCTGTCTGGTGGTGAAGCGCAGCGGGTGAAGTTGTCAAAGGAATTGAGCAAACGCTCGACGGGTCGCACATTGTATATTCTAGATGAGCCGACCACAGGTTTGCATTTTGAAGATGTGCGTAAGTTACTGGAAGTGCTGCATGAATTGGTCGATCAAGGGAATTCGGTGATTGTGATTGAACACAATCTTGATGTGATCAAGACCGCAGATCACATCATCGATATCGGGCCAGAGGGTGGTGACGGTGGCGGTATGGTTGTTGCGACTGGCACACCTGAAAAGGTCGCCGAGGTGGCTGAAAGCTATACGGGCAAGTACCTTAAGCCCATGTTAAACCCCAGCCGTGTCGCGGCTGAGTGATCAGGCGGCCATTGCGGCCAACAATGGTGCGACTTCACGCCCTTTTAGCATAGGGCGTGCAGCTTTTCCGTAATTCCCAAGGTCTTTTTGCAATTGGGGGAAAAGGGTTAGGATCTCATTTTGCGTGCCCTGATCAAATCCGGCCATGGTCTGAGCACCGGGCAGATAGCTTTCCGCAGTCACACCGTTTGCGGTGATGATTTGGTGGCGATCAAACAGCATATGGTGATAGGTGACTTTGGTCATATCACGCGCGCGCATGATTGTTGTATCATTGATCAGATCTTTAGCTTTGACCAAAACCTCGGCCTCTCCATAAAGCAATTCTGCCCAACATCCCTCAAGCATGATGCGATGCTGAGGTGAAACCAAAAGATCTTGTTCGGCATTAAAGGTACCTTTTTTGATCCTGATCGGTTGGTGATTGCCTACAGATTTAACGGTGCGGTTTCCGATCCAGCGGATCATTTGCGGGCCATCATCGCGGGTTAGAACAAACATACCGGCGTGCAAGTCTTCGATAGGAACAGAGCCGTTGGTCGTTTCAATTAACGTACCTGATGCGAAACAGGGGACCTGAACAACTTCGACAATCGCGCTGTCGGTATTCCCGATCGCGTCCTCGATGGTGTAGTTGAAATAGACGGTTTCGGCATCATCATCGCCCGTGATGATAAAGCTGCCATCACCAGATGGATTGAGCGTAATGATCTGACCTGTTGCCAACGTTATTGAATCGCCCGCAACCACAGCTGTACCGTTGATATGGGTTACGGTTAATGCGCCGCCGGTTGACGCGTCATTGTCGAGCACATCAAGCGTTTTGGTGTCGTTTTCCCCAAAGATGATGGTGTCATCTTGGGCGATGATTGTGGATTGCACCGAACCGCCAGCAATCAGCAGGTTACTGTCAAAATTTGAATCGCCTACGTCCGCGATACCAATTCTAAGGGTGTTTTCTTCACCAGAGTTCACAGTTGCCACAAAGGTCAGGGTTACCGTGAAACCATCAGCTTCAGTGTTGAACTGATCGCTGGTGTTGTCAAAGTAGATGTTTTCGGTCTCACCGCCGTTGATATTGCCAATCGAGGCAGTACCATCGCCGATGCTTACCGATGCTTCAACGCCATTGACCCAAACCCCAACAACAT